>JBKJRY010000343.1:0-7932 GCA_046593045.1 Chitinophagaceae bacterium
TATAACGGGAGGTTTTTGTTCTTGTTCCATAATAATGTGTTTTAGTGTGACACAAAATTCGCATTTCTTCCATTTTCATCCCCCTGTGTGTTAAAATTTATCATGGATGCTTCATAATATGAAAGATGGGGATCTGCTTGTTGGCGCCTTCACAAACGGACAAATTGGTGACCATCGCCCATTCCCCGGAGCCGGCCATTATCGCGGCCATTTGAAAGGGCTTTATCTTTGTGGATCGGCTTGTCATCCCGGGGGAAATATTACCGGCCTTCCGGGTTACAATTGTGCCCAGGTGATTTTTTCCGACCTGAATTTGCCTGCACCGTGGGCGCCTGTTTCATCTGAAGAATATTTAAAAAAATTATGCTGATAGCACCAAATATCACTTACCTCACTGATATCTATTTTGATTTTGGGGCGTTGGCCATACTTCCGGATTTATTGAAGAAATATAATATTTCCCGTCCCTTAATAATTACAGATAAAGGATTAGTAAAACTCGGAACCATTGATCGTTTAGGCATTAGCGCTTCTGCTGTTTTTGATGATGTGGAAACTAATCCAACAGAAGCAAGCGCTATCGAAGCGCTTAGAATTTATAACCAGTTTACCTGTGATGGCATCGTTGCCGTAGGTGGTGGCTCACCGATGGATTTAGCAAAGTGCGTTGGCATACTGGTTCATCATCTGCCTCCATTAGAACAATATTGTATCCTGCAGGGTGGTATTTTAAAAATCACAAATAACATACCTCCACTCATTGTAGTGCCAACAACTGCAGGGAGTGGAAGTGAGGTTGGACGTGCAGCGTTGCTAACGGTTTCCGGTGGACGAAAGTTAGGATTTCTGATCAATTATTTATTGCCGAAAGCAACTATCTGTGATCCTGAACTTACAGTAGCAATGCCTCCTTCGTTAACTGCCGGCACGGGCATGGATGCAATTTCACACTGCATAGAAACATTTTGCAGTAATCGTTTTAATCCAGTCGCTGATGCTATAGCATTAGATGGATTGGAGCGGGGGTATAAGAATATTATCAGGGCAACTCATAATGGCGCTGACCGCCAGGCACGTTCAGAAATCATGATGTGTTCTTTGCAGGGAGGTCTTGCTTTTCAAAAAGGGCTGTGCGCAGTGCATAGTCTAAGTCATCCGTTAGGGGCGCTGACTGGCAGGCGGTTCCATCACGGCACACTCAATGCAATTTTTCTTCCCGTAGTGTTACGGTTTAATTTTGATGACTGTAAAAATAAAATGAAGGCCGTAGCGAGGAGATTGGAAATAGAGAATGTGATGACACTAGCTGACAGATTTGATCAACTGAACCAGGAATTAGGTTTACCACTTAGCTTACGTGAACTTGGAATAACGCAAGAGGAGTTGGAGCCTTTAGCGGAGAAGGCAAAAGAAGATCATTGCACTCCCACAAATCCCCGGCCGACGCAAGTTGAGGACTTTCGCCGGCTTTATTTAGAAGCATGGTAAAGTGATGCCCATAGGGACAGGTCAGGACATTGAAGTAATGCTAATGGTTATATTTATAAAATGCAGAAAATTAAAGGATCTTTTTACCAGTAAGCATAAAAAAATCAAATAAAAATCACTTCTGTACATTATTAAAAACCTCTTCAAATATGAATATGGCACCACCTAAATTAATCATTTCAATGTTACTCTGCGCAGTAGCATTGTCGCTAAAATATAGCCCTCCGGAATTAATTGCCAATCGGGATCAATCAGGCATTTCCGTAGTTCCGGTGCCGGTCGTCATCCCTAATCCGGATGAAGTTTCTGTTCGTGATTTCGGCGCCGTTCCGGGTGATGGCAAAGATGATTCGCAGGCCATCCTGGTGGCCATTGAGCATGCAAAGGCACATAATATTAAAAGGGTTTCTTTCGGAGCAGGTATATACGAATTCAAGATATTACCTGGGTGGGAGGGAAGAGAACGGGCACCGACCTGTTACATTTCACTACAGCACATATCCAACCTGGAATTGGTTGGCGCTGTTGATGCGCAAGGCAACCCTGCAACACAATGTGTAAAGGATAATGACCTTAAAGAATACCAGCCAATGATCCTTTCAATTGAACATGGCGTGAATGTAACGGTACGTAATATTGCAGTTGACATGGTGCCTTATTACTATTCAGCCGGAAAGGTTATGGCAGTGCAGGGTTATGAGGTTACCATCGAAGTGCTTTCAGGACATCCACGTATTGACGGACAGAGGGCCTACATCATGGGCTTGTATGATCTGGAAGAACGAAAGGCGAAAGTGGTGCGGCTCACATGGGACACTGATCTTCCTAAATGGCACATTGTTGGCGATGAAATAAACAGGCGCATGACAATGCACTACGGCAAACTGGCACAATCATGCAAAGCAGGTGATGGTGTCTTCTGGTTTCAGGGCAACTATAATGATGCATTACTTCATTTTGGAAATATCAATGGTCTCTTATTGGAGAATGTGCAAATCTTAACCGGGCATGGATTTCCCATAACCTGCAATTTCTGCCAGGATATTACATATCGGAATGTAAGTATTAAACCTGTAGGAAACAGGATCGCCACTACATGCCGGGATGGATTGAAGATATATTGTGGAGGTGGCAAAGTGGTGATGGATGGTATTCATGTTGAAGGTTGCATGGGCGATGACGGTCAGAACATACATGGGACCTGGCTTTCCGTATTGAGGAAGCATGGTGTGAAAGGTTTGTTGACTGATACATCAATGCCTTGCCTAACTCCAGGTAAGGCGGTGGTTCTGCTCGATGATCAGTTTCATCCTGCGTGGCGTTCGAAGGTTGAAAGTTGTACTAAAGAAGGGAAAGAAATGCTTATCAGCTTTACAGAGCCGGTTCCTGATTGGGTGCATGAGAAAACACCAATTGAACCACAGGAGTGGCTTCCTGATCCACTTCACATTGTAAATTCTGTTTATCGCAGTACTGGCCGGTACGGTGTTTTGCTAAAAGCTTCGAATGCGCTGATTGAAAATTGCCTCTTTGAAAATAATGTTGCCGGCATTCATATAGGCGGCGAATGGAGTTGGGGTTATTGGCTGGAGTCTACCAATTCCCTGCACGTTGAGATCAGGCAGTGCACCTTTCGGGATAATCACCTGGACATGCGGTTTGCCGGTAAAAGAATGGATAAGGCAATCAGTATTGCCAGTTGGACCAATCCTGATAAATTAGGGGAGCCTTCTGAAGTGCTTTCAGGGTTGATACGTGATATACGCATCCATGATAACTTGTTCGAGAACGAATCGGTTTGTGTAAGCCTGCAAAACTGCGCTAATGTCTGGTTCTGGAACAACACACTCAGAAATTGCGGGAAAGATTTATTAGTAGATGAAAAGACGGCTGTTAATATTTATCGTCATGCTCCTGCATCAAATTATTGATTCACGCAATGTCAATTTAATTGTGAAATCTAATACAACAGGATGAAGAGATGGATAGAAGTAACATCTGTTTCTAGATGAAGGTTGTAAAATCATATACTTTAAGCATGCAATGTTTACTTGATATGATTGAGGTGGAATCAAACTAAGATGGATCCAACACCTTAAGGAATAGCAAAAGTGAAACATACCAAATTGGCAAATGGACAAATCAAATCAGAAATCTCTGCGCCGAAAGAAGTGGGAATATACAGGGAGTGAAAATGATTTATTACCTTTTTAAAAAGAGTGAAACAGTATGTCTAACAATAAAATATCCTTTTACCGGCAGTCAACTTTTATTTATTGAACTGCAATAACAATATACTCGGGAGTATTTATTATTGCATTATTTTATAGACTGGATTGCTTTAATTCAATTGAAATATTCAACGCTGATAAATTATTTATTCTATTATAAAAATCAAGGTCAATTATGAAGTATCTATTTTATTTGTTTGTTCTATTGTCGACCCCAGGCTTGTCCTATTCACAACCTGTAAAAGAAAGCAGTGACAAAATAATTATAAATCCCAGTTTACTCAAAGGTACCTGGAACGCACAATGGATCACCAGTCCAGAGGCGCCTCCACGGGGCTATGGTGTTTATCATTTCCGTAAAAGTTTTTCAATCACTGAAAAACCTGCTCATTTTATCATTCATGTGTCTGCCGACAACCGTTATAAGTTATATGTGAACGGTGAGGCAGTAGGAAAAGGGCCTGCCAGAAGTGATTTGTACAATTGGAATTTTGAAACATATGATATTGCCTCCCGTCTTTCAACTGGAAAGAATAGCATAGCAGTTCTTGTTTGGAATATGGGAGTAGATGGGCCGGTTGCCCAGATATCAAACCAAACTGGATTTTTATTGCAGGGAGATCAGAAAGCGGAAGAAGGTTTAAATACGGATACTAGTTGGAAAGTTTTGCATGATAGGGCATATAAACCATGTTCTATTGAGATGGGCACCACTTTAAATAGCTACATGGCAATAGGTGCAGGTGATGAGGTTATCGCCAGGAATTATCCATGGGGCTGGGAGCATCGAAATTTTGATGACTCACAATGGAAGATGGCAGTGAGTTTGAATACTCCCGTGGCACCTGTAGGTTATGGAACGGATAATCGCTGGACGCTTACGCCAAGAACGATTCCGCAGATGGAAGAAACTATGCAGCGCTTATCTGTTGTCAGACGAACTGCAGGTATCGAGTTGCCAGATGCTTTTTTACAGGGTAAAAAAGCTGTAACAATACCTGCTCATACTAATGCAAGCCTATTACTGGACCAATCTTTTGAAACCGTTGCCTACCCTGTATTAAAGGTAAGTAAGGGTAATGATGCAAGTATCCGTTTAACTTATTCTGAGGCTTTATTTGATTCAGCAGGCAAAAAAGGGGACCGGAACGATATCAAGGGTAAAAAAATGTTAGGGATATATGATATCTTTTATCCGGACGGAGGCCAGGAGCGAATCTTTACAACACTTTGGATTCGCACTTACCGTTACCTTCAACTGGACATCCAAACAGGAGATGAGCCACTAATAATTGAAGATATTTATGGGATGTACACCGGTTATCCTTTTGAACAAAAGGCAACTTTTGCTGCTAATGATACTTCATTAACACCTATATGGGAAACGGGGTGGCGTACTGCCCGACTTTGTGCCGGTGAAACATATTTCGATTGCCCATATTATGAACAACTACAGTATGAAGGCGATACCCGTATCCAGGCGCTGATCTCGATATATAATACCGGGGACGACCGTTTGGTGAGAAAATCTATTCATGACTTTTATCTTTCCAGGACACCCGATGGGCTAACCCAGGGAAGGTACCCAAGTAACAGGTTGCAGGTGATACCGCCCTATTCATTATTTTGGGTTTCCATGCTGTATGATTATCATATGCTTTCTCCTGACACCACTTTCTTAAAGCAGTACCTTAGTGCCGCCTCCGCAGTATTGAACTGGTATGAGCAACATATTGATGCTGACAAGGGAATGCTCGGCCCAATGAACTGGTGGAATTTTACAGATTGGGACCGTAGTTTCGATAACGGCGTAGCGGATGGAGCTACTGATGGAAACTCCTCAATACTTACCCTGCAATATGCCTATACACTTGAGCAAGCATCTGCTTTGTATAAGTGGTATGGCAGAAACCAGGAAGCAACTCATTATTCCAAACTGGCAAAATCGCTGGCTCAACGTACTTATCAACTTTGTTTTGATCCATTAAAGATGGAAATGGCTAACCAGCCTGATAAAAAAGTATTTAGTCAGCATGCTGGTATTATGGCTATCCTTGCCAATGCTATTCCTGCAGGCAATCAACAGCGGGTCATGAAAAATACATTGTACAATTCATCCATGAGCCAGGCAACATTTTATTATCGCTTTTATCTGACAAGGGCTATGATAAAAGCCGGAATGGGGAATCTGTATTACTCGCAATTAACGCCATGGCGGGATATGCTGAAAATTGGTTTAACCACTTTTGCTGAAGAACCTGAACCAACACGTTCTGATTGTCATGCCTGGTCTGCAAGTCCCAATTATGATTTCCTGGCAACTGTTTGTGGTATCACTCCATCAAAAGCCGGCTTTAGGGAAATCCAAATTGCACCTCATTTAGGAGAACTAAAAGAAGTGAAGGCTTCCATGCCACATCCCGAAGGAGAGATAATACTTTCCCTGAAACGAGCAGGCATTAATGGCATTCATGCTGTAGTAACTTTGCCCGGATCTCTTACGGGAAGCTTCCTCTGGAATGGAAAAAAGATCAACTTGAAGCCGGGAGAACAAAAAATAGATTTATGATTATTGGCTACTGAAACGAAATCAAAATGAAAATAACAATTGCCTAATAAACCACGAATGCAACGCAAAGAGAATACGCGACACGACCGGCTTGGAAACATAGATGATTTTAAAGAATTATGTTTTTCTTTATTGTTTGCGCCTCTACTTGTCGTATGTTTTGCTTCATGCAAAGGCAAATTGCTGCAGTGAGATCCTGATAATTGAGGACTTAATGATTCCAATGCTATTGTCAATGAAGAAGTACGTAGATTGAGAAAAGAATTGAAAAAATAAAAGATAGAGGGAGGAACCTGTTCAGGCTTTTTCCCAGATAGAACTTTGATAAAAACCCGAAACATAAAATTTTAAACCAAATTTAAAATGAGAAGATTATTTTCTTTATTAGCAATTTCCTTATTCTTTTTAGGGTGCCAGAGTAGCGCAGCCAAATACGATGGGCCAACTGAGACAGCTGATACGAACCCTACATCAGTACCATCTGATGATGGTAAGATTCGAATTATTATGATAGGTGCACACCCTGATGATTGTGATGGGGATGCCGGAGGCACAGCAATTCTCTATTCAAAAATGGGTTATGCGGTCAAATTTGTGTCGGTTACTAACGGCGATGCCGGTCATCAAAAAGAAAGTGGGCCAGAATTAGCTAAACGAAGGTTCGCAGAAGCACAGGAGGCGGGGAAAAGATTCGGAGTGACTTATGATGTTTTAGACAACCATGATGGTCAGCTGGAACCAACGTTAAAAGTGAGGTATGAGATTATAAAGAAAATCAGGGAGTGGAATGCTGATGTTGTAATTGCACCTCGTCCAAACGATTACCATCCTGATCACCGGTATACAGGTGTGTTAGTGCAGGACGCAGCCTATATGGTTGGAGTTCCTAATGTGGAGCCCGAAGTGCCGGCCTTGAAAAAGAATCCAGTATTCTTATATTACCAGGATCGTTTCCAACGCCCTAATCCCTTCAGCCCGCATATTGCTATAGATATTTCCAGTGTATATGATCAGAAAATTCATGCATTGGATGCACATCAATCTCAGTATTATGAATGGCTACCCTGGATTGGTCATTTTTTAGACGAGGTTCCTAAAAATAAGGCTGACCACGAAAAATGGCTCGCAAAAACCAGCCTGGTTAAAATAACACCCAAAGTAAGAAAATCACTTGAAAAGTGGTACGGCAAACAGAAAGGAGACAAGGTTGTACAGGCTGAAGCTTTTGAAATTTGTGAATATGGAGCACAGCCCAATGATGCAGAAATTAGAAGGTTATTCCCTATGTTACCTTCAAAATAAAGTTTATCAAAAATAATTTCTACTAAAACATAAATTCAAATGCTTCATAGTTTGTTATTCTTTTTATTCTTCTTGCCATCCTATTTTATAGATACTCCAACCTCCGTTGCAGATTCTTCAAAAGAAAGCGTACTGGCTATAATGAAGACTACGGACTTTGAAATTACTGGCGAGGGGAATTCTCGGAACTGGGAAGTTGCTGAATGGTTGACCCTACCTCAACGCGAAGGTGAAATTATTTATCAAACCCGGATGAAGTTATTATATTCTGATGAGGGAATTTATTGTTTATTTGGATGTGACGACAAAAAGATTACTGCGACACTTAGAGGAGATTTCTTA
>JBKJRY010000024.1:0-5415 GCA_046593045.1 Chitinophagaceae bacterium
TGCCGTATCAAATCTATTAAGAGGTCATTGCTTTAGGTAATCCTATTCAGCGCAGACTCCATTAGAACCTTAGGGGGGTGAATGTTATCCAATACTGGTAAAGAACCCAAATTACAACTGGTAGATTTTTATTTTTTTTGCAAAATATATTGAATGAAAAAAAAGTACGATTACTTAACACGACGCGAATTATTTAAAAGCGCGGCGCAGATAGGGCTAGTTGGAGCTACGACCTCAGCTGTTAGCGGTTTTGCGAACATTGGTTTATCAAAAAAAGGATTGATTGTAGAAGAAAATAAGAAGACCGGTACTACCGATTGGCAACTCACTTTTGTTAAATCAGAGGGTTATCGGTCTAAGCTCATTGAGGGCTATTGTTCGAAGTCGAGCCTGCGTGCAGGTGAGTCTTTAGATATCTTTCTGAGTGCTGAGGCGCTTTCTGGGGGAAAGGGATTTAAGACAGATGTGACTATTGAACTTTATCGAATCGGCTACTATGGTGGTAAGGGTGGACGCTTCATGCAACGATTGGGGCCATTTCAGGTTCATACGCAACCAACACCTCCTATTGCTGAGCATCGTTTGCGTTCATGTAACTGGGAGCGTTCTACCTCTTTCGCAATTCCAAAGGACTGGATTAGTGGTGTGTACGTAGGTAAACTTTCGTGTACTGCACATCGTTATCAAAGTTATATTATTTTCATAGTGCGCGATGATAGAAAAGCAGACATACTATTTCAAACAAGTGATACTACATGGCAGGCTTATAATAAATGGCCTGATGAGTATTCTCTTTACGATAGCGATTCGCCTCAACAACCGCATAGCGGACGTACCTGGGTAAGTTTTGATCGTCCTTACGGTAAGTATCCTCAGGTGGTAGATCAGCCGTTATCGCAAGGTTCAGGCGAATTCCTGTTATGGGAGTATCCGTTATGTTACTGGTTGGAGCAACAAGGTTATGACGTTACTTATTGTTCTAACATTGATACGCATTCCGATCGTGAAGGACTTAGCCGAGTAAAGTGTTTTTTATCGGTGGGGCATGATGAATATTGGACACTACCTATGTTCGAGAATCTTAAGAGTGCAGTTGGTAGTGGACTAAATGCAGCATTTTTATCAGGCAATGCTATTATGTGGGTAATTGATCTACAGCCATCAGTTGATATTGATCCGGATATTATTGATAAGGCATCAGGGTTAGACTTAACGAGAGGGCAGCGGGTGCGTGCAACACCCGATCCAAAGGGACGTGTGAATCGTACCATGTACCGTATTGGAAGATTTGGCGGCGAAACTGAGGTTGAAAAAGCACTTGGTATTATGGGGCCGTTCGAAAGAAAAAAGTGGCCCAACGAAAACATGCTTATCGGCGCCAGGACAATGTATCCTTTCAATGGCTCTGCTGATTGGATTGTGAGCAAGCCGGACCACTGGATTTTGGAAGGTACTGGCATGAAAAAAGGGGATAAAATTCCGGGGCTTGTAGGATGGGAATTTCATGGAGATCCAGGCAATATTCCTGGCTTAGAGGTAATAGCAGAAGGTACAACCATCAATAGCGGGGGGGATGAATCTTACTATACAGCCACGGTATATCCTGGAACAAAAGGGAACTGGGTATTTAATGCTGCAACCATTTATTGGCCATTGGGGCTTGCTGTGCCACCGGGCCTTATCTCTCCGCATTCCCATTTTGGTGGGCCACACGGAGCTGATGAACGGGTTCAAAGAATTACTACCAATTTCTTTAAGCGCTGTGGAATTTTAGCATAGTATAATATAGAAATGCATGTGTCTATTGGTTTAAATGCTTTTCAGCTTTACAATATTGACAAACATTGTTAAATATAAAAAGATATAAAATGGAACAGTTTTTTAAGTTACTCATAAACGTACGAAGTTCATTTCGTTTCTTTTTATTTATTGTTTGGTTAGGCTCCTTTAGTTTTTTGTGCGAAGCGCAATCTCAGCCTTTGAGGATAGGAGTCTTTGTAGTAGATGCTACACCGCCTTTGGGCAGTGTTGTTGCTTATGCTACAACCCGGTCTGTTACGGATTCCTTAAGCGCACGGGGAATTGTGATTCTATCCGATCAAAAGCCAATTGTTTTATGTGCTGTGGATTGGATAGGGATTGCGAATGAGGGTTTGACTGTCTGGAAAGAGCGACTGGCAAAAGCTGCAAATACCAGTGTTGACCGTGTTTCGGTACATTCATTACATCAGCATGATGCACCCAGGTGTGATTTTACTGTAGAACGTATTTTAGCCGAATATGGAATGGGAGGGACACGATTTGACAATCCATTTTATCTTCGGGTTATAGAGCGTGTAGCCTCGGCTGTTAAGAACGCTAAAAAGAATGCGCAGATAGTTACTCATTTCGGATTTGGGGAAGCTAAAGTAGAAAAAGTAGCATCGAACCGTCGCATTTTGAACAAAGATGGTAAAGTGGCGATTGTTCGCTACAGTAGCTCAACCGATTCCCTGGCTATAGCAGCTCCCGAAGGTCTCATTGATCCCTGGCTCAAATGTGTCAGTTTTTGGAATAAAGGAAAAGCGATTGCTGTACTTACTTATTATGCTACGCATCCACAAAGCTATTATGGTACAGGAGATGTAAGTTGCGATTTTGTAGGTATTGGCCGCAACGCATTTGAGAAGATAATCGGTGTGCCATGTGTGCATTTTAATGGGGCAGGAGGTAATATTGCAGCAGGAAAGTACAATGATGGTTCACCGAAGATGCGGCCTATATTAGCTGGTAGAATGGAAGCCGGCATGAAGAAGGCGTGGGCAGCGACAAAAAAAACACCTGTATCAGGAAAAGATTTAGTCTGGCGAAGTAAACCGGTGGTGCTCCCCGTAGCATCCAACTTGATTGCTGATGAGTTAAGAGCAAATATGGAAGATCAGGAGTTAGGACCCAATGAAAAATATGATTCTGCTATCCGGCTCGCCTGGTTGGAACAAATAGAGGCAGGAGGAAAAGTCGTGGTATCTTCTTTACGGATAGGTAGCACGTGGCTACTGAATTTACCTGGCGAAGCATTCGTGGAATACCAATTGGCTGCGAAGGCGCTACGACCCAATGATCATGTGTGTACTGCCGCTTATGAAGAGTACGGCCCGCGTTACATTGGATTAAAGCATTCTTATTCCGAAGGAGGTTATGAAATGAGTCAATCATTTGTATCACCCGAAGTGGAAAATGTATTGATGAATGCGATTAAAGAAGTTTTGAAGTAAGAAAGACTAATCACTTAAATTGAAAATATGTCCAGGACAACAACAAGCCATATTTTGATACAAAACCTGGTAAATCACTAAAAATAAAAATCGGAAATTCCCGGCTTTCTCAGAATCCGGGCTGGCAATAACTTATTTTTTGTACAAACAAACTATTGCAGAAATAAAACAAGCCATATATGAAAAAGATCAACCACCTAACAAGGCGCAAACTTCTTTTTGTGAGCGGCACAAGCTGATGCTTGCGCCAACAGCGGGAAAGAAAAAATACTCCGATAACATTTTCCTTTTTATTTTACCAACTGATTTATTAATTTATTTTTAAAATTTCTGTAAATGTATTTTAAGCTAATGCGAAATTGAAAGCCTTACATCTGCGTGAGGGGGAAAATATTAGAGTTGAAATAGTAGATGAAGGAAACATAATTAGTATTGAATTAAAAGCATTGAATAAGCAAGAATTACCCGGCCTTCGCAAACAAGGAGAGGCGACGTGCACGGCTATTATAGAAATCTCTTTAGAGGAAAAACTCGAACATGAGTTTAAAGAAGCGAGTGACAAAACCTCTATCGAAATAAAATTTGAATTATCAAAAATAAGAACGCAACTTTCGAGGATCATAGATACTATGGTTTATAACTTTCGGTGGACGTTTGGAGTAGAGAATTCGCACGATCCAATATTAGCTAAATATGGTCCATTTTGGTCCTTTAATAATAAAATTTGGCTTTCTTTAAAAAAACCAATTGCAACTGATTTAATCATCAAATGGGGACTCCCAATGTCAAAGATTAGTCAAAAACAAATTAATCTATTGCAAGATTTATTACAGAGAAAGATAAATGAACCAATTGGTCATGAAATGTTCAGTGAAGCCTGGGAAATAAGAAATAGTAACCCGCGGAGTTCGTTGATAATTGGTATAGCAGCCATCGAGGCTGGTTTCGCAGCATGCGTGACTACTCTCGTACCCAATGCGGGCTGGCTTATTAATAAGATTCCATCGCCCCCATTAGTTGACATGTTAAAAAATTATCTACCACTTTTACCTTGTAAAAATCAGGTGATTGACAAAGCAGTACCACCACCCAGTTCAATTAGAAAAATCTTGGATAAAGCCATTGAGAATAGAAATCAAATTGCGCATGGCAGGGTAAATACATTAAAGAAGGATTTTGATTTAGAAGAGTTTTTGAGATCTGCGAGGGATATTCTTTATCTTTTAGATTATTATTGTGGCCATGCTTGGGCATCTGATAAACTCAGACCGGATGTGGCAAAAAATATTATAGATGTCGCTAAAAAAATGGGTGAAGAATAGTAAAGCTTTTTCTTTCCCTCAACGTCTCAAACATTCTCTGCTCCGTGGCTCGTGTCTCACGAAACACTTCTTGATAATTTGCCACAATTATTTGGTGAATAAACCAATAAGAAAATCTTATACAGCAATAACAATTCACAACTGGTTACCATTACTGGAACAGGAAGAAAATAAAAAAATAATCGTTAGTTCCCGGCTCTTCGTAGTATCACTAAAGTAAAAAAGTAGCGCTGTCCTGAGTTTGCAACTCAGGACTTACAAACTCGCTATCAAAACAAAAGTTCGGTCTTAAAAGCCGCGAATTGCTTTTCCTGATAATTCACTGGAATAAGGCATTGTCCTGAGTTGCAAACTTGCACTCCCACAAATACTATCCTGAAAAATGTTTCAATATTTCAAATCGATTGTCCCATACGATAGTATCTTGCTGATGAATATTAATAATCTTTAGGAATAAAAAAGATAGATACGTTACAATGGTTTGCCGTTGGTCAAAGACTAGACGGCGGGTCTCATGGGTGGATGGGTCGGGCTCTCGAAAAGAAATGAAAAATGGATGGCCTAATAGCACCCCATTAATTCAGCCAAGCGTTGAGAACACCAATAAGTTTTTTATTGAGGTAGGCAGAATCGGTTGGTGTAAAACTATCCATCATCTTTTTGGTATGTGATGGAGCATAAATTACTCTGAGACGGCGTGTGCTGTCTTAAAGAATATTTTTCACTTTTTATTCTTTAAGTGTTCGATCTTAAAGAATGTTTTTTACTTTGTTGTAATTGAGGAAAAGTAATTTTTGGTAGTATAAAATTTCACAGAATATCATAAAAATCATTTGCCT
>JBKJRY010000037.1:0-46078 GCA_046593045.1 Chitinophagaceae bacterium
AATTCTCTCACCCTTTCCTGAGAATCTGTACTGCCCCTTTTTAAATTTTTACCTGTATTTGCTTTTGACATAATGCAAATATACAACTTACAGACTAAATTATGCTCTTATTAATAACATGAAATACTTTATTAATGTGCGAGATTAAGATCGTGCAATACTGCAATAACAATCGTCCTGTCATTTAAAAATTGCTTTGCTTAATGTCTTCGCAACCATGATTAAAAATTATATTTCAAATTTATTCCACCAAAATAGGTTACTTTATATGGAGCTGGAATATATGCATCCGGCAACTGATTGATGAATATTGCAATCGGGTACTGTGTGCCTGTTATATTATTAGCACCAAAATATGCATCCAGGTCAAAATGAGTTGAAAGGCTATGCTGGTAACCTATTTTGCAATTCAGTAAACTATACTGGTCTGTTTTATTTACTCCATCCGATGTGATGGGCATTGCATCTTTATACATATAAATTATGTTATAGTACAACCCACAATTTGCATAAATATCAAGACCTGCATTTGCAGTAACCGGAGAAACACCAGCCACTGACTTTCCGCTGTAATTAATAGTTGTTGCTGATGTAGGAGGGTTATCTAATTTTTGAAATTGGTAATCTTTGTATTTAAAATGAGAATAAGTAAAATTGGCAAAGGGGCTAACTGAAGCTAAGAAACCTTTCTTCGATTCGTATACGGTAAATTTTAATAAAACTTCAATTCCTTTATCATCCTGTTTACCTCCATTGGCAATGTATGTGTACCCGGTTGTAGTTGAATTTAATGGTACTGCTACTGCATACATCTTATTAGAAAAAATTGCATCAAACAACGCAAGCTGGTAATTTAACTTATTATTGAGCAGCGCGCCTTTAGTACCAATCTCATATTGATTTCCAATTTCTGATTCTAAATTTATATTTAATGCTCCCGTTGTTGGTATAAAGAAGTAAGAACTCACAGGAGCTTTATATGCCTTGCTGTAAGAGGCGTAAACAGAGAATTGCTTAAATATAACTTTGTTAATTGCAAAGTGCGGCGAAAACATTCCGTTATATGATTTTGAAAATTTTGTTGGCTTTGTACTATTTGCCACAAATAGCCTGTCATTCAATTCAATTTTCATATTGCTCATTCCAACTCCGGCAGTAAAAGAAATATCATGAGGCATAGTCAAAGTCCATTCAGTAAATAATGACGTAGTTGATGAGATAGTAAATTGATTACTTCGCATTGCTCCGATCCTGTTATATCCTGATAAATTACTGCTGTCAGCTACCATTGCATAACCAATGGTCTGAGCCTGCTGCTGCTGGATTTCCACGCCTGTGATTCCGCTAAGGCTGTATCCATCTCTCAATGAAAATTTAGTATCAAATGTTGAGCGAAGGCCATAATTGACAGGATCTTTATCCGTCCATCCACCAGCAGAACTTGCGTTGGTGCTAGCCCCTGTACCAAAAACTGTAGTAGTATTGGAAACATTGTTGCTGAAGCTGTAAGTGTGACTTAATCCTGCCCTGAAGCTTATAACTTCAGAATGTGCGTTATTCTTTATGTAAAAAGGATTTCCCGAGTAATCTTTACTGTTATATTGATCTATCGTTAACTCTCCGGCTCTTTCATCATAGCTATTACTATATCCAAAAAAAATATTTATATTTTGTTTTTTATTAGGCTGAAAGTCACCAGCAATATTTACAAAGTCTTTATGGGATGAATTGTGAAGCAAATAACCATCTGAAGTTTGACGCCCATAATTTACCAGTAAAGATGAATGCTCTCCGCTCATTTGAAAATGCGTTGTGTATCGCTGCAAGCCGTAGCTGCCGATCAATACTTCCTGGCCAATAGATACTTTTCCTTTTTCTGGTTGTATTGTTTTCAAATTCACAACACCAGAAATAGCCAATCCGTACAAAGTTCCTGAAGGTCCTTTGGTAACTTCAACATTGCCCACTGATCCAAAATCAATATCGTCGAGCTGTGTTATGCCTTCCGCATCCGTAATGGGAATATTGTTTAAATATACTTTGTAACCCTGACCGTCAAAATTACTATTCAGACCATTCGTGCCTCGCACGCCATTCCCATATCCTCTTATATTAAATTGCTGACCTGATGAAACTGCTCTTCTTTGAAACGTTACACCAGGAACATTCCCATTGATCGCATCATCAAGATATAGATCGGTCCCGCGCTTTATTTCAGTCTCACCAAGCTTGGTTATTGATGTAGGCTGGTATAAAATAGATTTATTTTCATTTGAAGTCGCTGTTATTTCCACCTCATTTAAATTATTATTTATTTGTTGCAGTGCGATATAAATATCCTCACAGTTTTTCAGCTGATGCTTAATACTTGCATAACCAATGTAGGAAATAGTTATCTCAGAAGTTGTATTGCAATTAATGTAAAAGTTTCCGTCTTGATCCGATGTAGTTCCTCCTTTGCCTGCAAACTTAATAGTTGCGCCGTCAATGGGTTCATTGGTTTGCTGGTCTGTTATACGTCCCTTTATCGTTTGAGAAAATAAAGATGTACAGCACAGCATAGCAGCAACAAAAAACAAGTTTTTCATTTCAATTATTTTATATTTTTTGCCAGCGCAATAGTGAAGTGCATCTCTTATTCGAAGGCACTACCCGCTTGCAATTAGCAGAATTTGAGTAAATATTCATGGCATAACAATATGCAAGCCTTTACTGCACATCGTTAGTATGATCGCATGAAGAATGTCAGAAAAAATTATACAAGAGGCCGGGGAGGAGGAGAGGGCACATCGTGATAAGACGTATGGTGTTTATCCGCATAAAACCAACGAAAATATTTTGAGTTCTTTTTAATAGTGAAATCTTTGTCTTCGCAGGCTAATGTAAATGTAAATGGGCCTGGGTTAAATTTAATTACCAGGGAATTTTTTTGCGTACTGATACCGTCTCCTTTATAGATGTGCCGGCTTGCTTCATTTCTTACTTCGTCTTCAATTTTATCTGGAATGCATTTAATAAAAATACTATCAGCAGATAAATGTTCATTTATTATATCATACATTTTTCCGTTGAACATAATTTCATCTTCTTCCACATACACAATATCATATACTTTATTGTCGCGATAATTGACGGGGAAACTAAAAGTTACGATTCCGTTTTTGAAATTTGCTGATTGCAATATGGTTTCTCTTTGATGAAGACGTATGTTGTGTAAACTTAACTTGTAGGAAATGAATAATCCGCAGCTACAAAGTACCATTGTAAAGAATACAAATATTGCGGCTATCTTTTTCAAAAAAAACGTTTAGTAAACAAAATTAAAGATTATTGAAGCACCAAATAGTTGAAAAAGACAAATAGGTTATTTAGATATTGTCTTCCTTGATTTCCCATACCAGCGCGCTTGCACCGAGTATAGCAGCATCAGATTCTTTCAATTCGCTGAATAATAATTTTACTTTATTCTGGAATATAGGCAGTAGGTTTTTTTCCATGCTATCTTTTACAGGATCCATTAATAACTTACCTGCTTTTATAACGCCGCCAAACAATATTATGGCCTCGGGCGATGAGAACATAACAAAATTTGCAAGCGCTTCTCCTAATATTTCTCCTGTAAATTTGAATACTTCTTTGGCAATATTATCTCCTTTTAAGGCTGCATCGTAAATCTGTTTGGCAGATATATCTTTATTAACCATTTTCCTTAGCAGGCTTTCTTCATTCAATCTTTCATTGAGCATTTCTTTGGCCGTAAATGAAATTCCAGTTGCCGAAGCGTAAGTTTCAAGACTGCCTCTCATGCCCGTGCCCGAATGAAGCCGGCCTCCCGGCCGAATAGTAGTATGACCAAGCTCACCGGCAAACCCATCATGCCCCAAAATTAAATGGCCGTTGGCTACTATCCCGCTGCCTACACCGGTTCCCAAAGTGATCATAATAAAATCCTTCATACCCCGCGCCGCGCCGTACATCATCTCACCCACTGCAGCGGCATTAGCATCATTTGTAAGCGAGCAAGGTTTTTTGAATTTTTTAGTAATGAGTTTTGCAAGCGGTATTACTCCCTTCCATAAAAGGTTGGGTGCGTATTCAATGGTGCCGTTATAATAGTTGCCGTTTGGAGCGCCAACTCCAATGCCCCTAATAAGGCTATCTCCGCCTATCTCCTGGATTGACGGCCATACTTTTTCATATAACTCATCAATAAATCTTTCTACATCATTATGCTTATTGGTAGCTATGTCGCCACGATTTGTAATTATTCCACGATGGTTTACAATACCAAATTTGGCGGTTGTTCCTCCCACATCTATTCCAAGTGCAAATTCTAATGGCTTTTCTATATCAGTTTTTTTAACGCTCGTACTCATTATAAAGGTTTATTATTTCTCTATGCGGGATGATTCTCAAAAGCGCCCTCGGGTGAGCTTATTTCACTTATATTTTCTACCGGCGTTTCATAATCAATTCCCTGTCTTTTTAAAATACCTTTCACTACAAATGCAAATACAGTAATGTAAGCAAAACAAACCACCGCTACCCAATATGACTGGTGTATCCCGTAGCCCACTACATCAGTTTTGGATTGAAGAAAATCTGCAAGCTTTCCCTGGATTGGTGGTATTACACCTCCACCCAAAATCATCATGATTAAAAATGCGGATCCCTGTGTAGTGTACTTGCCAAGGCCTGCAATAGATAATGTGAAAATTGAAGGCCACATAATCGAACAAAATAAACCTCCGCTTAAAAATGCATAGATCGCCACAGTGCCTGTGGTGAATAAGCCTATGAGCATTCCGGTCATACCTAATAATCCAAAAATCAAAAGAGTTCTCGCAGGTTTTTCTTTACTTACATAAAATGCGCCTACCTGTATTAGCACACATATAATATAATAGTACAGAATGCTTACGTCATGCTTCGAAATAGCATTTACTGCCATTACAATCACAAAAGCAACTAACGGCACGATAAAAGTAAGTAACTGTTTCGTAGCCGGTTTAAGATCGAATGCGGTGATAGAACCGACCCAACGGCCTATCATTAAACTGCCCCAATACATAGAAATAAATACAGCAGCTTGCGACGATTGATAGCCTCCAAAATCAGGTTGCTTTAATAACTCACTCAGGTTGCTTACAATAGTTACTTCGGCTCCTACATAAACAAATAGCGCCAGCATCCCTAAAACCAATTGAGGATATTTCATTGCTCCCCAGCCGTCAGAATTTTTTCGTGCGCTCACATTTGAAATAATTAAACTTAAAACTACAACCGCAAGTGCACCAAATAACCATTTCATACGATAGGTTTCCAGGTCGTGTTTCTCTATATCTGTTAATGTGCTTATATCTGTTTTATAACTGTTAAATACAGGAACAAACATAATTATAAGAAGCCCGGTCATTATTAATAAAGAATAAAGTGCTTTATTAGCTTTTTCCGTTTTCTCTGTTGAAATTCCGTGAGGCACTTTTTTGGAGAAATTAAATAAGGCAGCTGCAGCAATAAAGAGGATACCCACGAAAGTATATAACACGATTACTTTACCGAGCCCAAGTCCTGCAATCTGATCGTCAGTAATTGTAGCGGTTGTACCGAAGAGGGCAAATGCAACTACAAGGGGGCCTATCATTGTTCCGAAAGAATTAATGCCTCCTCCGAGATTCACGCGGCCTGTGCCTGTAGAGGGATCTCCTAACATAATAGCGAATGGCTGTGCGGCAGTTTGCTGCAACGAAAATCCCAATGCCACAATAAAAAGCCCAACCAACATACCTGTAAAAGTATCTGCATTTACCGCTATGATCATGGCGACAGCGCCTAAGGCAGAAAAAAGTAACCCATAAACGATACTTCTTTTATAGCCCCATTTTGCTACAAGATCTTTTCCTCCAAATGCACCATATGCAAACAGCGCCAAAGCACCGATATAATATGCGAGGTAAAATGCAAAATCTATTAACTGACTTTGGAACTGGTCAAGTTGAAAATAATGTTTACAGAAAGGAATAAATACGCTATTGCCTGCAGCGATAAAGCCCCAGAAAAAAAAAACCACAATCAGCGTGCTTAGTGCACCATAATTTGTAGGTACAAATTTCCCTCCGGTGGATTTTGGCAAAGAAACATTCATTACGGGAGTGGCCATCTTTAATTTTTTTTGTTGAAAGTAGATGAAATTTTTCAAGGTATCAATTTTCAGTAATAATTTTTTAATACGAAAATGATGCTTAATTTGAAATAATTTTTTTTGAGCATATGGAAATAATTCACGTTAGTGCGGAATGCTATCCGGTAGCCAAAGCCGGTGGCCTCGGTGATGTTGTAGGAGCGTTGCCAAAATATCAAAACAAGCTGGGGCACATAGCTAAGGTTGTAATGCCTATGTACCGTACAAAATTTTTGTATGAACATAGTTTTGATGTAGTGCATAAAGGTGCCTTTGGTCTTTCCAATTACTGGTTTGACTATACTGTGATAAAAGAATCAAATAATTCTATTGGTTTTGATTTATACCTTATAGATATTTACGGATTGCTCGATCGCGATAAAATCTACGGGTATGAGGATGACGTTATGCGCTTTACAGCCTTCCAGATTGCCGTGGTTGACTGGATAAGTAAATGGAAACACCAGCCCCAGGTAGTGCATGTACATGATTACCATACTGCGTTTATACCTTTTATGATGCAGCACTGCTATGCATACAATCATTTATCTCATATAAAAACTATACTAACCATTCATAATGCCGAATACCAGGGATGGATGGGAAAAGATCAATCATCCTACCTTCCTGAATTCGACACTTATAAATGGGGATTACTTGAATGGGGTGAATCAATCAACCCTCTTGCATGCGGCATAAGATGCGCTGCCAAAGTAAATACCGTAAGTCCCGGTTACCTGGAAGAATTGCTTCATAATGCAAATGGCCTGGAAGCTTTATTTGAATACGAAAAGGGTAAATGCTTTGGTATTCTGAATGGGATTGATACCGATGTATGGGATACTGAAACTGATGCCTATCTTGAAGTTAATTTCAATACAGACGATTTTAAAACCGGGAAAGCAAAAAATAAAAAGGTTTTGTGCGACCAGTTTAACCTGGATGATACGAAGCCACTGATTATTTTTATTGGGCGACTCGTCGGTGAAAAAGCCGCTGATCTTTTACCAGGTGCCATATCAGATTCCATTTATTATATGGAAGGAAAAATGAATTTTTTGGTCCTGGGAAGCGGTGAATCTTATATCGAAATTCAATTGGAACATTTACGGGGCCAGTTATTTGGGTATTACAATTCCATGATTGGATATAATGAAAAGCTAAGCCATCAAATGTATGCAGGGGCAGATTTTCTGCTTATGCCAAGCAGGGTGGAACCGTGCGGACTTAACCAAATGTATGCGTTGCGATACGGGACCATACCTATTGTGAGAAAAACCGGTGGGTTAAAAGATACCGTGAAAGATTTTGGAGACGAAGGCGGATATGGTATTACTTTCGAGATTGCCTCCGTAGGGGATATCTGCAATTCAGTGCATCGCGCTATACAATTGTATGAACAACAGGAAAAGTTTAATGAAATAAAAAAGCAGGCTATGCAAATAAACAATAGCTGGGAAAAGAGCGCGGAAATGTATATTGAACTATATAATTTATAAGAACAAATACCGATTGCCGTTTGTATATGATTGCTTTGTTGCGAGATGTCAAACTGAAGATAAGTAAATGATAAAAGTTTTATATTGAAGTTGAATTATGAACATAAATATATGTACCTTAAAACTAACTTT
Organism: Chitinophagaceae bacterium; assembly: GCA_046593045.1. GTDB lineage: Bacteria > Bacteroidota > Bacteroidia > Chitinophagales > Chitinophagaceae > Ginsengibacter. Next base: position 7,813 of record JBKJRY010000037.1, read on the forward strand.
CGAATAAGCTCCTTTAAATTCTTAATACGATTGTAATAACTTTTAACCCAAAAAAGAATATATATGTGGATAAGCAAATCATTGATAGCAGTAATTCTTGGCGGCGGCGCTGGTACCCGGCTTTACCCTCTTACAGCCAACAGAAGTAAACCCGCGGTACCCATCGCGGGAAAATACAGGCTGGTGGATATTCCCATTTCAAACTGTATAAACTCTAACATAAACAGGATATACGTACTTACGCAATATAATTCCGCGTCCTTAAACAAGCACATAAAAAACACTTACCAGTTTAGTGCATTCAGCAGTGGCTTTGTTGATATAATGGCTGCAGAGCAAACGCCTGATAACCCGCAATGGTTCCAGGGGACGGCAGATGCTGTACGTCAATGCCTGAGACATTTGGAAAACAATGAATTTGACCATGTATTAATACTTTCCGGCGACCAGTTATATCAAATGGATTTTGGCAGTATGTTTCGTACTCATGAAAAAAACGGAGCAGACATTACCATAGCAACGATACCTGTAACTGAAAAAGAAGCAACGGAATTCGGCATACTAAAATCAGATGATCAGCATAAAATAACTTCATTCATTGAAAAACCCGGTTATGATAAGCTCCCTGACTGGATAAGTGACACAGGCAGTACTATGCAGGGCCTGGGGAGAAATTACCTGGCATCAATGGGTATTTATCTTTTTAAAAGAGAGGTGCTTTTTGAAATGCTCAAATCAAGAAACAAAGATGCAACCGATTTTGGCAAGGAGATCATTCCTTCATCAATTGAAGACCACAAAGTATGTAGTTACCAGTATGATGGTTACTGGACAGATATTGGAAACATTTCCTCATTTTTTGAAGCCAATCTTGCGCTGACGAAAGATGTTCCGGATTTTAATTTTTTCGATAATGCTAAAAAAGTTTATAGCCGTGCCAGGATGTTGCCTCCCGCTAAAATAAGCGGATCTACAATGGAAAGTGCGCTTGCTGCAGACGGATGTATAATCCTTGCAAAGCGCATAGAAAGATGCGTAATAGGAATACGGACAAGGATAGGACATGGGTCAGAGATTTCTAACAGTTATCTCATGGGTAGCGATTTTTATGAAACGCTTGAAGAAATGAATTATGCCGCGGAGCGTGGCCTTCCCAAGCTCGGGATTGGCGATAATTGTTATATAAATAATACGATCATAGATAAAAATTGTCGTATAGGCAACAACGTGAGAATTGAAGGGGGAAGCCATCTTCCCGATGGTGACCATTCCTTATATACAGTGAAAGATGGTATCGTTGTAGTGAAAAAAGGAGCGGTTGTTCCGGATGGATTTACAATATAAACCCATCAGTTCCTCCTAACATAACCTATTTCAACTGAAAAGATTGAGATAATTAAGACGGATACCTGTAGTTGAACAGCCCAAAAACTGCGGCGATGTTTTGGCATTTTCCATTTGAGAAACGAGATAATATTCTTCTTACCAGGGAAATTATTCTTTTCTAAATACATCCCAAATTAATTTAATCATAAGATTTTCAATAATTACAATCTCTCTTTATTATTGTATTTTTATCATAGTGTAATTTCTACACACAATTTTTACTAAACGATTGTTATGTTATCAAAACTGGCTCTGCCGGGGCAACGTCTCACTTTCGGCCAAATTTTAAATATGAATTTTGGCTTCTTTGGAATTCAGTTTGGCTTCGCTTTACAAAATGCCAACGTGTCCCGCATCTTTCAAACACTCGGTGCTGAAATTGATAAAATAGGGTTTCTGTGGATTGCAGCTCCAATTACTGGTTTACTGGTGCAGCCAATCATAGGGTATTTCAGTGACAGGACCTGGCACCCTCGATGGGGCCGGAGAAGGCCATTCTTTTTTATAGGAGCAGTGTTATCTGCCATCGCACTTTTTTTAATGCCACAATCGACGGTTCTCTGGATGGCGGCAACATTGCTATGGGTGCTGGATGCTTCAATAAATATTTCAATGGAACCTTTCAGGGCTTTTGTTGGTGATAAATTACCTTCGTCACAAAGAACAACCGGATTTGCAACACAAACCTTTTTTATAGGCCTTGGGGCGGTTATAGCTTCATTGCTGCCATACATTTTTACTAATTTCTTTCATATAAGTAATACTGCGGCTCCCGGCGTTGTGGGAGATTCTGTAAAATATTCATTCTATATAGGCGCCATAGTTTTTCTTGCCTCGGTACTATGGACAGTATTTACAACCGATGAATATCCACCGGAAGATATTGAAACATGGGAACGTGAAAAATTGGAAACAAAAGGGATTTTTAAGGCCATTATAGAAATTACAAAAGGGATATTTAAAATGCCGGCAACAATGCTGCAATTGGCCGTCGTGCAATTTTTTACGTGGATAGCTTTTTTTGCAATGTGGATTTATTCAACACCGGGGATAGCGCAAAATGTCTTTGGCGCCACAGATACAAGTTCCAAAGTATACCAGGACGCGGGTGATTGGGTTGGCGTAATGTTTATGGTGTATAATGGCGTTTCGGCAATTACTGCATTTATGCTTCCTATGCTGGCCCGCAGAATTGGAAGAAAATATACGCATATGGTTTGCCTTGTTATTGGCGGACTCTGCTTCATATCCATGTTCTTCATTCATTCACAATATTTATTGCTGTTGTCAATGGTGGGAGTTGGGCTGGCATGGTCTGCCACATTAACGCTCCCTTATGCGATTCTTGCAGGCGCACTGCCTTCCGGCAAGATGGGATTTTATATGGGGGTTTTTAATTTTTTTATTGTCATTCCTCAAATAGTGGCAGCTTCCATACTTGGGTTGATATTAAAATATTATTTTAAAGACCAGGCAATTTATGCATTGGTAATTGGCGGGTTTTCAATGATCGTTGCAGGCCTTTTTAATTTTATTGTAATAGATAATGATGCTAAAATTCCTGCGGTTCTGAAATATGAATTGGTAGAAGGGTAGAAGTACCATCCCTCCATAGGAGATTCTTAGAACAACCGCTTCCCATGGGAAAGAAACTAACTTAAAGATTTTTAATGTTATTCTTAGTCAGCAACTATAAATAATTAGTATGAAAAAAATTGCGTTTGTTTTAATATTTAATTTTTGCTTTTTAGTTGTTGTCTTTCCTCAAACTGGTGACATAAAATGTTATCCTGTCAACTGGTGGGTTGGAATGAAATGTGACAGCCTTCAGATTATGGTTCATGGTGAAAAAATAGCAGAAAAATTTCCAATGATAAAAATGGGGCCCGACGGTGTTAAACTGGCAACGGGTGTTCGTCTCATAAAAATAAATCGCGTTGAAAATCCCAATTATGTTTTTCTGGACATTGTGATTAATACAACTGCCAGACCCGGCAGGTTTGCTTTTCCTTTTTTGAAAAATATTAAGCTTGATTATGAATTAAAAAAACGCGTGCCAGGTAATGGAATCGCATTCGCACAAGGTGTTACTTCAAAGGATTTTATCTATATGCTGATGCCAGACCGTTTTTCTAATGGCGATCCAACCAATGATAAATTTGTCGACCTCAGGGATACTCTTGCTGATCGAAGCCAGCCTTTATTGCGCCATGGTGGCGACTTGCAGGGCATAAGAAACCACCTTGATTATTTCAAAGAGTTGGGAGCAACAGCACTTTGGCTAACCCCTGTAGTTCAAAATGATATGCCTCTTGAAGCAGAACACCAGGGTGCCGTGAGCGGCTATCATGGATATTGGATTACCGATCATTACGAGATAGATAAAAGACTAGGCACGAATAAGGACTATCGCGATCTTGTGAATGATGCACATAAAAAAGGCCTGAAAATTATACAGGATGCAGTATATAATCATGTAGGCGAAAAGCATTGGTTTGTTATTGATCCACCCATGAAAGACTGGATAAATCAGTGGCCACAGTACCAGGGCACCCATCACAGGGAAGAAGTTTTTATTGACCCCCACGCCGCCGAAATTGATAAAAAAATAATGATTGATGGATGGTTTGTTCCCCATCTTCCTGATCTTAATCTCGCCAATCCTTACGTGGCAACCTACATTATTCAGAATACGATTTGGGCTACCGAAGAATTCGGCGTAGATGGATGGAGAGTGGATACATATAAGTATAATGATGAAAATTTCCTTAATAATATTAATAATAAATTGCACGAAGAGTTGCCAAAAGTTACCGTATTTGGAGAGGTTACTTCCAACACTGTAACGGCCAGCGCTTATTTTACAAGGAATAATATTGATGCCCCATTCAAACATAATCTTGAAGGTGTATGCGACTTCCCCGTTAGTTATGCGATGCTGGCAGGTATGAATGAACCTTTCGGCTGGACCAATGGTGTCAATAAAATATACATGACATTGGCCCAGGACATTTTGTATAAAGATCCCGGGAAAAACTGTATTTTTTTGGATAATCATGATATGGACCGTGTTTTTTCTGTGGTGGGAGAAGACTATAATAAGCTGAAGATGGGCATAAACTGGCTCTTTACTTTGAGAGGCATTTCTCAATTATATTATGGTACGGAAATCCTTATGAAAAATTTCAAAAATCCCAGCGATGCGGAAGTACGCAGGGATTTCCCGGGAGGATGGGAGGGAGATACTGAAAATAAATTTACCTCAGATGGAAGAAACTCACAGGAAAACGAGGCATTTAATTACATTAAAAAATTAGCGGCTTACAGAAAAAACTCATCAGCTCTACAAACAGGGAAACTTATGCAATACATTCCGCAGAATGGACTGTATGTTTATTTCAGGTATGATAACAACCAAACAATAATGGTGGTTACCAACACTGACAATAAGCCGGTGAATGCAGAACTTTCGCGGTTATCACAGCGCACCAATGATTTCTCAAAAAAGAAAGATGTTTTTACTGGTGAAATAACAGACCTTATAGATTTTACTGTTGAGGCGAAGGGTAGTGGTGTATATGAACTAATTCATTAAGCCACTATTTTACCGGGTGTTGGTGATTTAGCAAATATTCAAGAATTACAAGGTGTTCCTTGGGCAAACACAGCACAGGTATCAATGTTATTACTTGCGATTGTGTTTTAAGAAAGATTCTAACGCAGGCGATGAAACTAAAAAGAATAATCTTAATTCGCCCGATTCACTATAAACTTCGTAAGTTTAAACAGGTATTTTATTATTGATTGCAACTGCTTTTTTATGCTTTCAAATATTTCCTCGTTAATTATTTTGTATGCGAATAAAGACATGGTTCATAATTATACCTTTCGCAATAATACTGGCTTATTTGGCAGGGTCTGCACCATCTACACCTCGATATTCTGAAACGATGCCCCAAGTGCCGGCATCATCGTCAGCACTTGAAAAATATGTTTCACAAAAAGAAAACCTGCATCATCTTAAGCCGGATAACGAGGCACGCATTGTATGGTACAACGATAGTCTGAAAAATAAAACCGATTACGCTATTGTGTACCTCCACGGTTTTTCAGCCTCACAATTTGAGGGCGCACCAACGCATACAAATATTGCGAAAATGTTTGGATGCAATTTATATTTATCAAGGTTGGCAGAGCATGGTATTGATACGGTTGATGCGTTGGTTAATTTAACTGCTGAGGAATATTGGGAAACTGCAAAGGAGGCATTGGTAATTGGAAAGCAACTTGGTAAAAAAGTTATATTGATGGGCACATCCACGGGCGGTTCAAATGCTTTGCAACTGGCGGCAACTTATCCGGACGACATTGCCGCTCTTATTTTATTATCTCCCAATATCGCGATAAACGATAATAATGCATGGCTATTAAATAATCATTGGGGAAAACAAATTGCGAATATGGTTAAGGGATCACGTTATAATACCGCCAGCGATACAAGGCCGGTTTATAAACAATACTGGAATTACCAATACAGGCTGGAAGCGGCTGTGGCCCTGGAAGAATACTTGGAGACAGCAATGGTTCCGGAAACATTTAAGAAAGTAAAGCAGCCGGTATTGGTGTTATACTATTATAAAGATGAACAGCACCAGGATGCTGTGGTAAAAGTTTCCGCGATGAAAAAAATGTTTGATGAATTGGGAACACCAGCAAGCCTCAAAAGAGAAATTGCCATGCCAAATACGGGCGATCATGTAATAGGATCGCCCTTTAAATCTCATGATGCAATGGGTGTGCAAAACGAGATCGGGAAATTTTTGGAAGAGGTGTTGAATTCAAAAGCAATCAAATAAAAAACATGTACTGCTACCTAATTATCATTTTCAAAAGAATGCCTTTGCAAAGAGAAGACACGGCAAATTGAATCACTACTTTTTAATTGCCCCTAGCTTTACGAATCCATCTTTAATTGATTACTTTTTTGAAATAAACCATCTGTAGTCTCGGTAAGAACAATCGATGAATGCCTTCCCGTTGGCAATACCCGCCCAACCAACTACCATTTATTCAGCCCGAGGAGTTTCTTTCCTAATGCGGATAATTCTGCTGTACCATATTTTGTTCGCTCCCATTTTCTTGGATCACCAGGAAATGCATAACCTTCAGGCGCACGTCTTTCTTTCCAGGATGAAATTCTCCACTGCCGCAGTTCTTCATTATCTTCTTCAGCGGGCATCATTGAAATATACTGAGCAAGCCGCACTTTGTCCTTGCTTTTGTTGGGCCTTATTCCATGAGGCTGAAGGCTGTTAAAAATCAGCAGGTCTCCCGCATTCATTTTTACTTTTACAATTTCGAATCCTGCGACATCGGGTTTAAAATGATCACGGCTATCCGGTTGGGTTAATTTCCATGTGTCGTATGTTCTGTATAATTCAGGCACACATTGAAAGCCTCCCATATTTTCATCGTCCTGGTCAGCAAGCGCTAATACGCCCTGGACATTTTGGGGTTTTGTTTCCGGGTCATAATCCCAGTGAATAAAACCTTTTTGCTCAAAACCTTCACGTACCGGCAGGTTTAAATTCGCCCTGTCAATAGTTACCCATAATTTTTCCGTGCCCCATATATCCGCAAAAGCCTGGTGTACTTTTGGATTCTGCCTGTTGTCCCACAAAAACTGGTGATTGTATACTTCAACCATCCCGGTATTTGTCAATTCCTTCATCATCATTTCCGCACGCGGAGGTGCATACCATGTACTTTGATCATTGGAATCTTTCTCTTCAAATTCCCAAAGGAAATCAGCAAGGCATTTTACCTGCTCCGCGGGTACCGCATTTTTTATTACGATGTATCCATTGGTGATCCAGAATTGCCAGTCTTCTTCATTTAATAAATTAAGGGGCATACCATTGCCGCGGTCATTCAGTTTTACTTTACTGCTTTTCGCAGTGGATGGGTTTCCGGGAATGTCTTTGTGTGCATTCATTGTACGGGTTACAGGCACCATGGTTTCATTCATTGTTTGTTGTTGCATATTACAAGTTGTTCGTTATTTAATGGTACAAAGTTCTAAAATAGCTTAGAGATAATCCGCCTCATGAATGACCATTATTTGCTCTCTATTGACACTTTTATATAAATATTCAAAGGAATAGTAGCTTTATAGGAAATTGCAGTAGTGAAAATCAAAAAAGAAATAGTTGTGGTACCCCAGGGTCAATCCTTTAAACTCTTTAAGCCAAGATTGCGGAATTATTTCTTCTGGCATTATCATCCCGAGTATGAATTAGTATATGTGGAAGCCACGTCAGGTATACGGCATGTCGGACAAAATATTTCAAGCTTTATGGGAAGTGATCTTGTTTTTATCGGGCCTAATATTCCTCATCTGAATTTTGACTACGGAATAAAAACGGCGTACCGCCAAACTGTTGTGCAGCTTAAAGAAAATTTTTTGGGCGATGCCCTCGCTCAAACCCCCGAACTCGAATCGATACAAAAGCTTTTTGATAAGGCTTACCTGGGATTATCATTCAGAGGAGAAACTAAAAATATAGTATCCAAAAAATTGGAATACATGCAAGGGCTTGGCCATTTCGAGCAGCTATTAGCCTTGCTGGAAGTATTCCAGCTACTCGCAAATTCCGGTGAAGTAACTAAACTCAACCAACAGGACACAAGTATAAAATTATTTCTTAACGACAAAATACGAATGGGCGCAATCTATAAATATATACACGCCAACTATAATGAAACACCCGATGTAAATGAGGTTGCTGCAAATGTTCATTTAAGCACCCCTGCTTTTTGCCGCTATTTTAAAAAGCAAACAAAAATGACCTTTACTGAATTTGTGAATCAGTATAAAATAAACCAGGCTAAAACATTGCTCCTGCAGGATAAAAGTATTTCTGAAGTTTGTTTTGAATCAGGTTTTGAAAGCCTTTCTTACTTTAATAAATTATTTAAGAAGATAACAGGCGAAAATCCTTCTGTATTTAAAAAACGTTATGCCTGAGTTATGAATTGTATACGGGTTTAAATAAAAATTATTTTGGTGACCTGAAATGAAAAACCGATCCTTTGCCCGGCATGCTTTCTACCCATATTTTTCCATTGTGGCGTTTAATAATATCTGCGGAAATATTCAATCCCAGGCCAAGGCTGGATAGCTGAACTCATTGCCAGGAGTGTTTAATCCGCTTTTTTATAGAACAGGAACCAAATAAGAGTGAAAAAGATGAATATTTAAGAACAATCTTCGTTCTATTCATTTTAGAATTACGAATGAATTTAATATTCAATTTTTTAATTTAGCAGGGATAGTAAAATAAAAAGTAGAACCTTTTCCTAAATTACTTTTAACCCACATATTTCCGCCATGTCGTTTAATAATCTCGGAAGAGATATACAAGCCTACGCCCGATCCGGAAAATGTAGAGGCGAGCCCGCGAACCCGGAAAAAACGCCCAAATATTTTTCGAAGATCTTCCGGAGGAATTCCTATTCCCGAGTCTTTAACTTTCACCAAAACCTGGTTATCTTTTATTTCTGTACCTACGACAATTCTTTTGGCACCAGGGGAATATTTTATAGCATTGGTAAGTATGTTTATTATTACGTGTTCAAGCCTGTCCATGTCAGCTCTCACATGTAATTGTTTTTTGATGGTCTTAAAAATTATTTCATGATCTATGCTTATGCGATTCAGTGTTTCAATAACATTCCTAACCAACAAATTGATATCAAAGTCAGTAAAATTCAACAGAAGTTTACCTGTCCGGATCTTGGAAACATCGAGAAGGTCTAAAATAAGATTGGATAATTTGTCTACCTGTTGAAGTGCTTTATTTACAAACTCACTCTTTTCATCATGATGCATTGTATGTTCCAGCACCTGGAGGTTTGCGTGAATAATCGTAAGGGGTGTTTTCAATTCATGACTGGCCATAGCCATAAACTCATCTTTATATTGATTGATTTCCTGTAGTCGTTTAGTATACAATTCCCTTTCCCGCTCCATCTCCACTTTTTTTGTAATATCCCGTGCAATTTTGGAAGCGCCTGTAATTTTTACTTCTTTGTCTTTCACCGGTGAAATAGTTAAAGAGAGATTTATTTCTCTGCCATCTTTTCTTTTCCGGATCGTTTCAATATGGGTTAGTCTTTTACCGGAGCGTATTGCTTTTATGATCTTCGCCTCTTCTTCTATTTTTGATCCAGGGATAATAATTGAAATATTTTGTCCTACTATTTCTTTGGCGGTATAACCCAGGATTTTCTCAGCTCCCTTATTCCAGCTTTTAATTATACCATTAAGGTCTTTAGTTATTATTGCATCATCTGATGAATCAACTATTGCTGCCAGTAAAGCCTGCTGTTGCTCACTTCTTTTTTGTTCAGTTATATCCCTGGCAATCTTGGACGCTCCAATTATATTTTCAGTTTCGTCTTTAATGGGAGAAACGGTAATTCCTGCTAAAAAATAACTCCCATCCTTTCTCTTGCGCGTGGTTTCATAATGTTCAATGCGCTCCCCATTTTTAATCCTGGAGATAATTTGTTTTTCTTCATCTTTTAATTCCGTGGGAATAATTATTGAAATATTACTTCCGACAGCTTCTGATTCTGTGAAGCCAAAAATAATTTCCGCGGCAGGATTCCAACTTGTAATAGTTCCATCCAGATTTTTACTTATGATAGCATCTTCGGATGATAGTACAATCGCCTTGAGTATGCCAGAATATTTATATAAATCCATCTTGCTGAGCAAATATATTAAAATGAGGAGACTGAAGGTATGTTGTGGAAACCATCTTTTCTATTTAAAATACATACGACACAATAAGTGGAAATGTTTTTCATTTGACCGTATTAAGATAATTGCATAGATAGAACCGGAAAATAGAGGAATCTAAAAATCCGGTTGTAGTAATTTTGCAAACATGCCGGCGTTTCAGGTTGGTGTGTGCAGTGGGGATTTGGAATCTAATAAATCCCTGAACTTTTTTTTTGTTTTCAACACCTTTTTTTTATTGAACGTGAGTATTGCTTTGCCGGTAGCAGATACGCCGTTGATACCGCTTAATCCTTGCATAGTCCAGTTGTAGTTTCCTTTATTTCTTTTATACCAATTGTTTTTTTTGATCCTGCGTGGATGAAAAATATAGTAATCCCCGAATTTTAAAAGGTAATAGCTATGCGGATTATCGGTAACGTTGGAGGCCCAATCTGAAACCAACGTAATCTTATCAGTTGTAGCAGGATCAATAATATAATAGTTTACACCTTCTCCTTCTTTTACCGGCAGTAAAGCTGCTACATGATATTTCCAAAGGTTTTTCAGGTAACCGGTTTTTTTAAAAACATAACCGCTGAAAACCCAGCCTTTGACATTTGGCATATTCCATTGGTCGAGCAGTATGCAAATTGCATTTGCCCTGTCTTCACAATCGTTGTTAGCATTTGACCACCGGAAAAGCGGGTTTTCTTTAAAGAAAGTAAACAGTTTTTCAGCTTCCTGTTTTGTAATTGTATTACCAATTTGTATTTGATCGGATAATCTTTCGTGATGCAAAGTTTTTGTAATCAATATTGAACGTCTTTTGAGGTAAAACTAATAAAGTAAATTTTCAATAATCCGATTGTCAATAAAACAGTGAAGCATTAACCAGGCATAGTTGACACACTTACTTCTACGAGAAAAAATAATTTCGATTAAGAAGCTGTTTGAGTTAATTAATATTTATACCAGTTGAACATTTTTCGAGGAGAAATTTCATGATAACTACAACTTTTCTGTTTCTTCCAATATGAGGACAGCTAATATCTCGTTCATAAGGATTTTAAAATAATTAACTCAAACAGCTTCTAACACTGGTATCCTATACCAAAAGAATATTGAGAAGTTAATATGGCAGAGTAATTCTTATCTAATTTCTTTTGAAAGAGAAAGATTCAAATGGAATTGAATCCTTCTGATGTTGGCGTACTCGTCAACATTTTAAGAAAAACGAGAGAATATTTTTTGAAGAGCTTATAAATGTCGCAGTGATAAACATCAGTTTACAACAACGTTCCCCACAAAGTTCTTATTTTCTGTTGTTGTATTTCCTTATTCAAAGTTTCGTCATCATCATACCAGTCTTTAGTATGATCAATTATCGTGGATTTTAAATTTAATGTCCCATCGGGGTTTTCACCGCATTAGCTTTCTATAAAAAAAATCTTTACGTGAAACCCTGATGTATAATACACTTCAAATTATTATAAACTCAACCTACAAACTCTTATAGTGTCTTGGCTCAAATTGCTTAATAATTTCTTCTTCATAAAATGATGCACTGCTAAAATCCCACGATATTGATAAAAGTGCCTCCGGGATTTTTACGGGATGAAAGGTTTGATCGAATTATGTTATACTTTAGTATGCCAGGCATGATAGGACGCTCAACAAAGGGGTTATACATCACCCTGAACAGCATCTATTTCAACAAGAATAAGCGATTTAGTAGAGGTTATAACACAACACAAAGAATCTTCAATTGTAAATAACTTATCTAATGGATAAAAATAAAACAGCAAACTATACAAGCTGCCTTAGTATATTTTTATTAATCATGCTATTCCTTTTTTCAAATGGGAAACACTTATTTGCCCAGGAAAAAAATGAAATAGATGAAAAAAGGAAAACCATTATAGATATTAAGGATACGCTTGTTAAACTTTCCAGTCAGGTATATGCAATTCTAAGTGATGGCGAAGCAGGAAATATTGCCATTTATGAAAATCCAGATGGACTGGTTTTGGTAGATGACCAATGGGTTGAGCTATTGCCAAAAGTTAAAAAATTATTAGCAACAATAAGTAATAAGCCTGTAAAATATGTTTTGAATACACACTTTCATTATGACCACTCAGATGGAAATAAAGTATTTGGAAAAGAGGGAGTCATTATTATTTCTCATGACAATATCCGCAGAAGATTGGAAGAAAAGCAAGTGCTTTCTTTAAGTAACCTTGTTCAGAAAGCATATCCGTTTGAGGCATTGCCATTTATTACGTTTAGCGATTCACTAACATTAAATGAACCGAACGAAAAAATAAAAATTTACCATGTGAAAAATGCACATACTGATGGAGATTCATTCATAGAATTCATGGATGCAAATGTTATCCATACCGGGGATGTTTTTGTTCGGTATGGGTTTCCATACATTGATGATAATAATGGCGGTAATATTTATGGAATGATTGAAGCAATAAATATGCTGATTAATTATACAAATGATTCAACTAAAATTATTCCAGGACATGGTCAAATATCCTATAGAAAGGACCTTATTTCATACAGAGATATGCTTGTTGCCGTAGTAAGCCGAATAAAAGATGGAATTGAAAATAATCTTTCGATAGAGGAAATAAAAAAACAAAATCCCTTAAAAAACCTTGACATTGCGTCGGATGGTTCTTTTAATCTGGAAATGATATATGACATGGTAAAAATCAAATTGAAAAAGAAAGAGTAAGAAATTTCCATTTATTTCTCACAACAACGTTGCCCACAAAGTTCTTATTTTTTGCTGTTGTATTTCCTTATTCAAAGTTTCGTCATCATCATACCAATCTTTAGTATGATCAATTATAGTAGATTTTAAATTTTCTAGGGTCAAATTCTTCCTGGCATATACTGGTTTAATTTCACCTTTATTAACGCCCGTTACCATAACTTTTGTTACAATCCATAAAGTATATAGCACCGCATCCTGAATATACCTACTTTTCTAGTCCTCGTTTGCAACGAGGACTAATTCACTGCTTTTAGTATTTTGCAATATCATGAGCGGATATAAATATCTAATAAGCGATAAAGCAGGTTGTTACTTCGTTAGAAGTACCGTTATACATTGGATAGACATTTTCTCATGAAAAGAATATAGAGATATCATCGTTTATTCTTTGAACTATTGTTTTGATAAAAAGGATCTGGTAGTTTATGCATTGGTGATCATGAGCAACTACATTCATTCTATTTACAGAGGTAATGGAAGCATCTTTTCAATTCGGGCACAAGTTCATGCACCAATTTTGGGATACGTACACGGTTGTTTGGCTATCATTAACAAAAACTATGGCCATAGAATTGTTTTTACTAATTTTAGTTTCATCAAATTTCACTAAAGACTATGAAACAAAAACAGGTATTAATTTTTAGTTTGCTGGTTCTGCTGCTTACTAATTGTAATAACGATTCTGAAAAACAATCAAAAGCTCCGGTTGCTGAAGATTCAAAAAGTATAGAAGCAAAGGATTCCCTGGTTTTCAAACTTGAAAAGGTAGCTGATGGCTTATACGCTCCCCTGGCTTTAGAAAATGCCCATGATGGTTCTGGCCGGATTTTTATTGGAGAACAAGCGGGGAAAATTATGGTTTTTAAAAATGGTAAAGTATTAAAAGACCCGTTCCTCGATATACGATCTTCGCTGGTACCGATGAAAGATCAATATATGGATGTAGGGCTTTTGGGTTTTGCATTTCATCCCGATTATAGAAATAATGGTCGCTTTTTTGTTCACTACAGTGCCCCTGCAAAAAAGGGGTTTAATAATAAATCGGTTTTAGCAGAATTTACGGTAAGTGCCACCAACCCGGATAAAGCCAACCTTGAAGGGAAGGTGATACTTGAATTAAACCAGCCGGAAGAAAATCATAATGGAGGGAATATCGTGTTTGATAAAAAAGGCTATTTATACATAGGTTTTGGCGATGGGGGCGGCCAGGGAGATGCACATGGCACTATTGGAAACGGGCAGGATTTAAATCAACTATCCGGTAAAATAATACGCATTGATGTGGATCATGGAAAACCATATAGTATTCCAAAAGATAATCCGTTTGTGGGCAAAGAAGGACGGGATGAAATCTGGTGTTATGGTATGCGTATGCCGTGGCGCATTTCATTTGACGAAAAAACAGGGGCGCTTTTTTGCGGAGATGTAGGACAGGATCATTATGAAGAAGTGGACATTATTGAAAAAGGCAAAAATTACGGTTGGAGAGCTATGGAAGGCTTTCATCCCTATGACAGCGCTTTGTATGCCAAAGGTGGCGACTTTGTTCTTCCCGTAATTGCATACCCCCATCCTGAAGGAGTCAGTATCATCGGTGGTTATGTTTACAGGGGCAAGCAGTTTCCCGCCCTGGAAGGAAAATATATATTTGGCGACTGGGCTTTTAAAGTTTTTTACATGGATAAAAACGCGAAACAGCAATGGGTAAAACACGACTGTAGATTTGAAGGAAAAACGGATAATAAATTTGATTTTAGAATCAACAGTTTTGGCATTGATGAGTCCCGCGAAATATATATGGCTACTCAAACTGAAATTGGAGCAATTAATCCTTCAGGAGTAATCTATAAAATTATATTGGCTAACAGTCATGAGTAATCGTGACCACCAGAGGGGTTCGTGTATGCCCACTAAGTCGTTATAGATCGGTTTTACAGTAGAAGCAACTTAAGGAAGAGAAACTTTCCATTTATTTGTCACAACAACGTCCCCCACAAAGTTCTTATTTTTTGCTGTTGTATTTCCTTATTCAAAGTTTCGTCATCATCATACCAGTCTTTAGTATGATCAATTATCGTGGATTTTAAATTTTCCAGCGTCAAATTCTTCCTGGCATATACTGGTTTAATTTCACTTTCATTAACGCCCGTTACCATAACTTTTGTTGCAATCCATGAAGTATATAGCCTTGGAATGGTTACTCCCATTATCATTCCTGGCAAGCCATTGATTGAACATGGGCCGCCGGGAATTAATATCTCGTCGGTGTAAAAGGCAAATACGTACACACTATCAAACATTACCGCAACGGCTTTCCTGCAATTGAATCCGGCAATTATCCTGTTTTCATTGGTAAGCCTCCATTCCAGCTTTCTTACAGAATCTTCAATGTTTACAATGGAACCCCATATATTTTTTTGCATATCGAGTTTACCCGTTTTATAATCACTAAACCACACGTTGTCTTCGTCGCCCTTTCTCCAGAATTCAGGTATCTTTCTTGATGCATCATCCCAATGATCGAATTTGTAAACACTTTTATCATCCGCAAAAGTGAAAGTATAATAGGCTGTTTTAAGTTTTGGAAGTTTTTCCTTTAAATCCTGCAACCAGGAATAGTTAGGTGTTGTTTTTTGCACATTGGCCACTACTTCATATTCTATCACTGCTTTGCTTATAAATTGTTGTGCATGCGATGATGCGATTAAAGCCATGGTTATGATAAAAAAACCAATTTTTAATTTCATAAAATATATTTTAAAATTATTTTTCGGGAGTGGCTGCCGCTGCTTTGGATTTGTTTTTAAAATCCCAGGCAAAACCAATCATAAAATATCTTTTCAACCGATCATTAATTACCTCCGAATAAGTATTACCATAAAATTTTCTTTCAATTCCAATATTTTGATTTAAAATATCACGCACCATAAAATAAGCGGTAAACTCATTGTTTTTAAAAGTGCGCTGCAACCTGGCATTCAAAATATGGTTATCAATTTTGTCACTGAACTGCAAAGTTTTCTGCCGGTAATAATATTGATAATCGGTAATTATTGACCATACTTTTTTAATATAAACTGTTCCGTAAAATGAAAATTGGTTTGAATTGTAATGAATTTTTGTGTTGTTTTGAGAAGTCGTGTTACTGTTATAGGAAAATTGATTCTGGATGGAAAGATCATATTTCTTTTCCTTCGATTTATTTAACCACAAATTGAAACCGGGGGCGAGAGTTGTTGAAAAGCTTTTCTTACTGTTTATTACGTCGGCATATTTATTATACTGTATTGAAGGCCCCATATTAAACCTTGTATCTATCTTTTTAATCTTTAAACCAAATCCACTGTTTAAACTCATCGAAATATTTCCATTGGTATTGATAGGCTGGGTAATCGTTTTACCAGAGTCAACATTAATGACGCGGTTATTGGTGATCGAATTTTCAATAAGATTTAGATTAAATGACTGGTACATAAACATGTCTTTCAAAAAATTATAGCTGCTGTGTGACAGGTTAAATTGATTGTTAAATGACGGTTTTAAATCCGGGTTGCCTATGTATTGATTAAAATAATCGTTGTTATTTCTTAGTGGCTGCAATTGATTTACCGTTGGTTGTGTGGTGTTACCATTATAGTAAAGCCGGATATTTTTATTTGGCTTATAAGTATACGTGATGTTGGCGTTCGGGAAAAAATTTACATAGTTTCTCTTATAATCTTTATCATAAGTAATATCCTTAAAACTAAAATCAGTAAAGCCAAAACCAGATCCTATGTTGGCCTTGAGTTTTTTGTTTGCAAAATTTATTCTCATGGATGGAATGTTCTGCAGTATATTTTGTTTAAACTGGTTGGACAAAGAATCAACCACATAATCATACTTGTTAGAAACGGGAGAATAGGTGTACGTCTGCTGGTCATTGGTGCCATAGTTATAGGCAACCTGGTATGCAAGCTCCAGCGAATATTCTTTACTTAGCGGCTCCGTATAAATGATTTTGGCCGAAAGATTTTTTGTAGACATATCATAATCCTTCATTTGATCAAGATCCTGGCTGCCTGCCGGAATTCCATCGAAATAAGATTGGTTGAATGATTTTAAAAAATTAGTGCCGGTGTTATTCAATGTATTCCAGTCTGCCACGAATGAAAATGTTCTCCTTAGCTTTTTAAATTTATGTCTAAAGAGGATATTTCCCGATATAGCGCTTTTATCATTGTTAGTTTGCAAATTCCGGTTACTGGTGTTTTTTAATGTACCTGAATTGCCGGTAGTCGCGGATTGCCTGAGGCTCTCACTTTCCGTATTGTAAAAATTAGTATTTGCGGTTAATTTTAAAGAATTCATTGAGTCAAGCTTAATATCAAATGTTCCGCGAATTTTAAAATTATGCCTGTTTACATTACTTGTTTCGTCTGAATTTTCATTCAGGACCGAGTCTCCGATTTGAGTTTGTGTGAATGAAAATTTATGATTAGTGTATTGCTGGCTATTGTACTTAGGCGACAAATTAAACGTTCTCGTATCATTCCATTTATTGCTGTATTGCATACCTGCATTCACGTTAGTAATAAATCCATTTTGAGGATCCACACGAGGCTCGTCATCGTTATTATCATTCCACTGCCAGCTCACACTGCCATTGTCATCCACGTCCATAGAAAAGTTATCATCCCTTCCTCCATACTTTTGTTCATCCTGCCAGCTTAGCCCATCCTGCCCCGTATTACCATTTAATAAAAATGCGGAAAATTTTCTTTTCCCTTTAAATGAACCAAACAATAAGTTATCATTATACCGGTTTTCGAGATGTTTTTCCGGCCCGGCCGCCACATCTATTTTGCCAAAGTAACCAGTCTTTCGATCTTCCTTTAATTTAAGGTTAATAGTCTTTTGCGTTTTGCCATCATCGATGCCTGTAAATTCCGACTGTTCGCTTTTTTTATCAAAGACCTGTACTTCTTTTACCGCATCTGCTCTTAAGTTTTTTACCGCCATGCCCGGATCATCACCAAAAAACTCCTCACCATCCACCAGCACTTTTTGCACAGTTTCGCCCATTGCTTTTATCTTACCATCCTTATCAACTTGTATTCCCGGCAATTTTTTCAGCAATTCTTCCACATTGGCATTGGCGCTCACTTTGAAACTGTCCGCTGTATAAATAGTTGTGTCACCTTTTATTTTTATCGGGCTTCCTGTTTTTACAATCACCTCCTGCAACAATATAGCCTTTGATATGAGAGTATAGGGTGGAAATTCAGCATCACCTTTTACTTCAATATCTTCAAGCACATCAGCATAATAAGGATGGGTAGTCATTAAAATATAGTTGCCGGGCTTTACATCTTTAAATATGTATTTTCCGTCAGCATCGCTTCTCGTGAATTTATATAAGATAGAATCCGGGGGAGTTAATAATGCAATAACCGCATTTTTTACCGGCTTGTTTTCATTTGCTTCATTTACTGAGCCTGAAATTTTTGCTAATTGGGCATATGAAGTAAATGACAGGGCAAAGTTGGATATGAAAAATATATAAATGAATTTCATAAACAGCGCCTGGTTTTGGGTATGAGGGAACAATATTGAAAAGTAGTTAGAATTATTTATGGTAACTTAAACAGTATTCTTAAATTTACGTTAAAGCAAAAATGTATATTCATAAGATCATTGATGCATTAAATTCCATAAATGGCTATAAATAAAATACAGCCGGAAGATACTTCCGCGGAAAAAAATAATACGAATCCAACATCAAAATATGAGGAGTTATATTTTGTAGACAGTACAAAGCCAGTTTGGAATTATTCATTATTTAATGATGAAGACCTTGAAAATTTCAGGAACGGCACACATTACAGTCTCTATAAAAAATTTGGATCTCATCCATTAAATGTATTAGACAGGGATGGATACTATTTTGCGGTATGGGCACCCAACGCGACAGCGGTAAGTGTGATAGGTGATTTCAATGATTGGGACGATGCGGCGCATCCTTTATTTGTAAGGCTTGAACGGTCAGGTATATGGGAAGGATTTATTCCTGGAATACAAAAATTTGAAAGCTACAAATATTATATAGAAGGTTTTGAAAATGCAAAGTTGTACAAAGGGGATCCCTATGCCAATCACTGGGAATTGCGCCCAGGTACCGCATCTAAAACTGTTACCCTGGATCATGACTGGCAGGATGCTACGTGGATGAAGGAAAGATATAAACATAATTCACTCGATGCTCCATGGAGCGTTTACGAAGTGCACCTTGCAAGCTGGATGCGTCCTTTTCCTTACAGTGAAGAGTCTTTAAATTCTTATGCCGAGATTACAAAACGCCTGGTGCCTTATGTAAAAAAAATGGGCTTTACGCATGTAGAGTTTATGCCTGTGATGGAGTTCCCTTTCGATGGCAGTTGGGGCTACCAGGGAACAGGATATTTTGCTCCCACCTCACGCTTTGGGATACCTGTAGATTTTATGCAAATGGTTGAGACTTTTCACAATGAAGGAATTGGTGTGATACTCGACTGGGTTCCCTCTCATTTTCCTTACGATTCACACGGTTTATTCATGTTTGACGGTACGCATACTTACGAATATGCCGATATGCGCAAAGGGTTTCATCCTGACTGGAACTCTTATATATTTAATTATAAGCGGGCAGAGGTTAGGTCTTTCCTGATAAGCAGTGCAAGGTTTTGGTTTGATCTGTTTCACATTGATGGTATAAGGGTAGATGCTGTAAGTTCAATGCTTCGCCTGGATTATTCAAGAGAAGAAGGAGAGTGGGAGGCAAACGAATTTGGTGGCAATGGAAACCTCGAAGTCATCGCATTTATAAAAAATCTTAATGAAATGGTTTACCGTGATTTTCCGGGTGTGCAAATGATTGCGGAAGAATCGACTGACTGGCCGCAAACAACCGATCTCACTATAAACGGCGGACTCGGCTTTGGTATGAAATGGATGATGGGATGGATGCATGATACACTTAATTATTTTAAGACAGATCCCATAAACAGGAAAGGCCAGCAGGATAAATTTACTTTCAGCATGATGTATTTCTATGATGAAAATTTTATGTTGCCTTTAAGTCATGATGAAGTAGTACATGGCAAGTCTCCCATGCTGTATAAAATGCCGGGAGATGAATGGCAGAAATTTGCTAACCTGCGCTTATTGTACACTTATATGTATACACATCCCGGAGGTAAATTACTTTTCATGGGAAATGAAATCGGCCAGACTTCTGAATGGAATTACCATACGGAAATTGATTGGCACCTGTTGCAATTTGAGTCACACCAGAAAATGCAGGATTGTGTAAGTGCATTGAACCATTTATACCGCTCAGAACCTGCTTTATACGAATTGCAGTTTGATCAAAAGGGTTTTGAATGGATTGATCTGGATCACAGAAATGAATCTGTAATGGTTTATATGAGGAAGGGCAAAAACGAAAAGGATAATGTTTTAGTAATTTTTAACATGACACCTGTGCCAAGAGATGACTGGAAAATATATGCTCACGGTAAATCTAAATGGGAAATTATTTTTTGTAGTGATGATACCCGTTTTTGGGGTAGCGGCCAAAGCGGCCAACACTCAGTTGAAACAAATTTAGTGGATAAAAAAAGCAAAAAGTATGAAATAAACCTATATCTGCCAGCGTTAGGAGCCTTGGTACTAAAATAGTTTAGGTATATTATTTGAGTATGCTGCACCTGCAGCTAAATTAATCCTGATATGAAAAGCCTCTTTGTCACCACCGCTTTATATTTATTTTCAACTACCGCTTTTTCACAAAATGCTGATAGTGCATCTTATTATTTTCAAAAAGGAATAGCAGAAAGAGATAGCCGTCGTTTCGCCGTTGCTGAAAAAAACTTCAGCAAGTCAATTGAATTCAGGCCGGATTACCTGGATGCATATATAGAAAACGGGAAGGTGAACCTTGAAATGCGTAAGATTTACGATGCGCAGAAAAATTTTGCAAGAGCATATGAACTACAGCCCTCAAATCCGGAAGTTATAAAGCAAATGATTTACCTGTATTTTAATAACCGCCAGTTTCAAAAGGCGATGGAATTTGCCCAAAAGTGCGCTGATTGCCCTGATGGGGCACGTATAATTGGTATGAGTTATTATCACACTGAGGATTATGGGAAAGCGCAAACTTATCTACAGAAAGCGGTTGCCATTAATGATAAAGATGCTGAATCAGTATACACGCTGGGACTTACGTACCTGGAACTTGAAAATGAAAAAGGCGCCATTCCTCAATTTCAAAAAGCAATTGATATTGATCCATCAAGAAATGTGTGGATTTACGAGCTTGGGCTTATTTATTATAACCAGGGGAACTATAAAGATGCCCTGAAAAATTTTAATATGGCAACTGATGCCGGGTATAATAAGACAAATGATTTTTATGAAAATTACGGCTTTGCACAGATTTATACAGGTGATGCGGAGAATGGTGTAAAAACACTTACCGAGGTATTAAACCGGAAACCCAATAATACCGGGCTTCTCAATAATATCGCTAATGCCATGTATGAAACAAAGCGATATGATGATGCCTTGCTGTACTTTCAAAAATTGCTTGAATTGAATCCTAAAGATGCCACATCTCTATTTATGGCAGGTATGGTTTTTCAGAAAAAAGGCGAAAAGGAAAAAGGACAGAAGATATGCGATAAAGCTATCGAAATGGATCCGTCGCTTACAAGAAACCGTCAGAAAAAAGATATTCCGATGGGTTTATAACCATCACTTGTTTGTATCTATACAGGTTTATCAACATCATTGAACGCGTGCATTCCTGATAAAAACCGTTTCTATTTTACTTTTATTATTTATTGTTTCATAGAAGTCGTTCATGTAGTTATGCATTAATCTCCTTGACTTTTCGTTGCACAGTTCGAAATGATCTATGTAGTACAAGATCCTTTCCTTTTTTTCATTGAAGACAGCAATTGCCTGCACCAACTCATCATAGCCACGTGGAAATCCTCTGTATAGCCTCGTTCTCACTGATTCAATGCCGAGGGCTTCCGCAGGGACTGCATAGCTGGCATCAACCAAACCACAATAATCATAGTCATAAGGAATCGCATAGGGCCTGGCAATGGAATCGTTTTTGGGCATCATTAGCTTCATGTTATGTAAGCTGGGAATTGACCAATCGGTGTTTCCTATCATGTATTGAAACAAGTTCACGAATGTCATCTGCTCCCTGTTGGTTGCTTCCGTCGAGAAATTTTTGTTTTTAAGCTCCTTGCAATTATTCCTTTCAGTAAGGTCGTCCATATCTTCCATTAAAAAAGCATACATGGTAATTGGCTTCACTTTTTCTTTGTTGTCGATATAGGTAATGTGCAATAACCTAACCCGAAAACTCATATTCGAAAGAAGATTTTGAATCTTATAAATTAAATATTCTTTCAATAATAAGTCATCGTATGACGATCCATCCCTGCAGCCTCCAACAAGTTTAAGTTTTTTCAAAGGTGAAAGTAGGGGCGAAGATGGATTTTTAAAATTCAACATTAATGCGGCCAGATCACAGTTTCTTTTCCTGTATTCACCCCGGGGTTCAACACGCACGTCTCCTGATATTATTGATGTATCAGAAAATTTCATAGTTATTTTCGCAGGTTGATATATAGGTTTATCTTTTTCTTTTCTTAAATTTTTTATGTCGGTTGTTAAGGTTACTTCAATCATGTTGTCATCCAAAAAAAATTGCTGACTGTTTATCTTTGATGATTGGCTAAACAACGAATGCTGCAGCGTCAACAACGCGATAAGGCAAAATAATTTTTTCACGTGTAACTTTTTTGTATTAGAAAATGTTTCCTAACAGAAAAATAAAACAAATAGGTGTATTTTCAAAAGGCTATTTTATAACATCCTCAATCACATTCCCGACTGAACCATTAGGCATCTGAATGTGAAGAAGTGCTGCTAATGTAGGTGCAATATCGGACATATACAGTTCCCTGTTTGTTTTTCCATGCCTGATTCCCCATCCATACCATAACAGCGGGATGTGTGCGTCATAGGGATTCCAGAGGCCATGAGTGGTTCCTGTTCCTCCCGAGCCGTCCAGCCACTGTGGTTGTAAAACTATTTGTACCTGGCCGCTTCTATGCAGGTTATATCCATTTTCAAACATCTTCCTTTCCTTATTGTTTAGTGTTAAAGCTCCAAGGTTATCTGCATCAATTGCCCTTTCTATTCCAGGTTGATCTGAGAGATAATTTACGATCCAGTTTTTTATATCGTTGATATTTAGAGAGGATGAGGCAATGGCGGGAAGATTGAGTGATACCTGGTAATTAGCAATAGTTGAAATGAGTTTGCTTTGTCCAAACTTTCCTTTGAGTAACTCATTCATTTTATTTGAAAGTCCCGTGAGATCAATGAATCCTCCCGGAATATTATGATCCATTGCAAACCCAGGCACATGCGCCACTCCATGATCCGCCGATAAAAAGAGTAGGTACTCATCTTTTCCTACCTTGTCATCAAGAAAATTCAATAAGTCCCCGAGGTCTTTATCAAGCCTTAAATAATTATCTTCTGCTTCTACTGAATTAGGGCCAAAAGAATGGCCGATGTAATCAGGAGAAGAAAAGCTTATGGTGAGAAGATCAGTAATATTATCGGCTCCTAATTGTTCATTTATTATGGACTGTTTTGCGAATTCCTTGGTAAATGTATTTCCAAATGGAGTTGCGAGTATAGCATTATAATTATTGCCGGCATATGCTTGCAATTTATATGGAAATCCCTTCGACAAAGCACCAAACGGCTTACTTTCATAACTATTCTCGTCAGAAGTACTTTGTGTATAGGTATTAATCGGGTACAAAGTATTCCAGCCCTCCTTATAATACCCATCAATCAATTTTTGTGCGTTGAACTTTTTTACCCATTCAGGCAGGCTTTTCATGTAATAGTCACTAGTGATCCAATCACCCGTACTGTTATCAAACCAGAATGCGGCGTTGGCTGAATGGCCTGCGGGTAATATGCTGCCACGGTCTTTCATTGCTATGCCTATGACTTTACTTTGAAAATTGGTAGCCAATCTTAATTCATCGCCAATCGTCGTAACTAATAAATTTCTTGGACTTTGTAATCCCGCCGTGGTATTGCTACCCACAGTTTTAACGTTCGGATCCTCTGTACAATAAACACTGGCACCTAATTTATTATCCCACCAGAAATTCCCGGTAATGCCATTTATTGAAGGTACAGAACCGGTGTATATTGACGCGTGCCCGCATGCCGTAACTGTTGGAGCGTAAGGAATCAGTGTATTTTCGCAACTGAATCCCTTGTTTATTAACCGCCTGAATCCACCATTTTCATCATAACGGTCATAATAACGATAGAGATAATCCCATCGCATTTGGTCTATTACTACGCCTACAACTAATTTTGGTCTTTTAAGAGGTTGAGCAAATAATGATAATGAAACAACGAATGCAAAAATTAAAGTGAAGGCCTTTTTCATGATAGATCTCTTTCTAATTTTAAAGGATGGAAGGATAAAAAAATTATATTATAGACTATTCGAATCATACTATTATAAGGAGAGTTTCCAACCCAACTATAAATTATGCATGGTTTTTTATTTAATTCATCATTAACACGTTCACGCTGCGTTGCAAAATATTAAATGCAATTTCAGCCATTAGGTTTTCTTTGTCAAGCGTAGGATTTACTTCACTTATTTCAAAACAGCAGATTTTCCTGTTCTGCATAAATTTACTTACAAGGTCTTCTGCCTCCCTTTCCCTCAGCCCGTTGCTTACCGGGGTTCCGGTTCCTTTTGTAATAGAGGAATCCAGGCAATCAACATCAAAGCTTACATAGATATCCGTACATTCACCCAGGTGTCTAAGTGCGGCTCTTACGATATTTTCAGGCCCTTTTCTCCTTACCTCAGCGGTAGTGATTACCTTCATTTCATACTTTTGTATCAGGTCCTTTTCTTCTTTTTCATAATCCCTTAATGAAATGAAAACTACATCCTCGGGTAACACTTTCGGCGATATTTTCCCAAAGTTTTTCAGTTGTTCCCATTGCTTTATTGTTTTTTCGTCGGGTTCATGAACCATACTTTCTAAATTATCCTCCGCGATTGACGCCGCCAGCGGCATGCCGTGCATATTACCTGATGGCGTTGTGTATGGTGTATGAAGATCTGCATGAGCGTCTATCCAGATAACACCCAGGCGGCTGCCGGGCTTTGCCGCTTTTATACCGGCGATAGTGCCACCCGCAATGCTATGGTCTCCACTTATTACAACAGGAAAAAAATTATTACTGATAGCATCTTTTACAGCCTTTGAAACTCTTTCATACAGCGTGAGGGCTCCGCCTATTCTTTTCGCATAAGGAGATTGTATGGGTTCAAAAAGTAAATTGTTTTCCGCCTGTATTTTCTCTGAAGGAAAATGAACAAAAAAATTGCTCATAAAATCAAGCGCCGCAATTTTTATCGCATCTACCCCGAGGCTTGCCCCCCTTGTACCCGCACCAATCTCACTAGGGACTTCAATTAATTTAATATTCTTCATAATATTAATTTACCACTATATGGATTTCTATAAATGCCGATTTTTTTGGAAAGATAGATTTTCCGGACAGCCCGGGCAAATTTATCGTTATTAACAACTTAAGAATAAATTGAAAATAGCTGTGCAGAATTATTGATAGAAGTCACTTTTATACATCAAGGCATCCTTTGCCAGTTTCACAAAATAAATGATAAATAATGATGGTTTTTTTAAGAACGCATGTACCTCGCAGGTATTGGTTTTTACCAGGCAAAAGTATTTTTTTGATGAAATTAAAATACTTTTTTTTTGGTAGCCAATCCCTGGCCGGTTAACGCAGGGCAATAATTGGGACGTGGCTGTGATAAGCCAGTTTTTTTGTATGGCTTGTTTTAAATAATTGGCTTAAAAAACTATGTTTATGGGGAACAGTAATTATTGCATCCACTTCTTTAGTTTCAACAAACCTGTTAATACCTTCAAGAAAATCGTATGCTCTTAAGAAAGAAAATTCAGGATCGTATGAACTTAGTTTGTCATTCATGGATTCTCTCTCAATTTTAAATTCATCAGTAAGTTCAATATAATGTTCGCTGTCAACATTAAGAATTTCCAGTTTTGGTTTAAAAGTGTCCAGTATATTTTTGAGAGATACAAATGGTGTAGTGCGGGCAACATCCTTAAAATCGGATGTGAAAAGAATTTTTTTCAATCCTTCAAATTTTGCATTAGGCGGGATGATCATTACAGGGGTATTAATGCGCCTGACAACATTCAGTGTATTGGTTCCCATAAATACCTGCTTGATACGTGAGCTTCCTGTGATACCCATTATCACCATGTCTATATGATTTCCTAGAACATACTGTTCAATGCACTCAAGAAATGAACCTTCTTCTGATTCTGTAGTAATATTTGTATCATTTCCTGTTGATAGATTTTCTTTTAAATCCTGCAATTCCTGGTCAGTTACCATTTTTCGTGAGCCTTCTTCTTTTTCAGTTAAAGCGGCGAAACTTATCCTGCTGTAAACATTATACAGAATAATATTAGCTCCTGAAATATCCTTTGTTAAAGCAACTGCATACTCAGCTGCATTTATTGACGTATCAGAAAAATCTACGGGAACAAGAAATGTTTTCATGATAATTTTTTTTTTCAAATTTAAAAGAAAATTTATTATCAAATCAGTATAATAAACAAGAAGTATTTATTGGTGAACTTTATTTGTGTGATAAATCTGTGTATAAGTAGATAGGCTAATACGTGCTTCCGGACATTTCTTTATCAATAGAACTAATATATTTGCCTGCATGCCCTGATCTAAGGGCAGCCCTAAAAAAACATAAGAAAAGTGAGATTAAAGAGTCTGGAAATAAAAGGATTTAAAAGTTTTGCAGATAAAACTACCCTGAATTTTGACGAAGGAATTACTGGTGTAATCGGGCCGAATGGCTGCGGTAAGAGTAATATTGTCGATAGCATACGTTGGGTTATCGGCGAACAAAAGATAAGCCAGTTGCGAAGCGAAAACCTCGAAAGTCTCGTGTTTAATGGTTCCAAAACCCGCAGTGCCAGCGGACTTGCCGAGGTAAGCCTCACGTTTGATAATACCCGTAATTTGCTGCCAACCGAATTCAATACGGTAACCATTACCCGAAAATATTATAAGAATGGCGAAAGTGAATACCGCCTTAATGACGTAAGCTGCAGGCTGAAGGATATTCATAACCTGTTTTTGGATACTGGCGTAAGTACTGACAGCTACGCCATCATTGAATTGGGAATGGTGGACGACATTATTAAAGACAAGGATTACAGCCGCCGCAAAATGCTGGAGCAGGCAGCAGGTATTTCCATTTATAAAACAAGAAAAAGAGAAGCCAAGTTAAAGTTGGATGCTACTGAGCTCGATATTGCCCGTATTGAAGACCTGTTGTTTGAAATTAATAACCAATTGAAAACGCTGGAAAGCCAGGCTAAAAAGGCAGAGAAGTATTTAGAAATAAAAAAAGATTACAAGGAAGTAACCATCGAGCTTGCCAAAGCGGCGCTGGAAGGATTCAATATTACCTACCGGGATTTAAACGAACAACAAAAAACCGAGACTGATAAAAGAACTAAACTTGAAGCCGAAATAGCAACCGAGGACGCAGCCATCGAAAAAGAAAAGGCCGGATTTATTGAAAAAGAAAAAGCGCTTCAGCTACAACAACATGTTTTTAACGATTTGAATAATACAGTACGTGAAAAAGAAAATGAAAAGAATTTAAGTTCCCAACGACTGCAATATTTAAATGAAAGAGAAAATACATTAAAAGAATTTTTACAAAAAGCAGGCGGACAATTAAAGGGAATTGACGAGAGCATTCAATTTACAAAGCTCCAGATTACAGACGAAGATTTAAAGCTCGAAGAGCTAAAACTTCAGCTGGAATTATTAAAGAAAAATGCTGAGGAAAAGAGAAGGATTTTTGAGGAAAAAAGATCTTCAGTAGATGAATTGCGGCAGTCACAAATATCGTTGCAAAGAAATCATTTTGACGCTGAGAAAAAAGTAGCGGTAGCGGATACTAATATTCATAACCTGCAGCGAACAATAGCGCAGATAGAAGAAGAACAGAAACATCGCCTTGAAGCAATAGAGCGGTTTGAAAATGAAAAGAAAGAAAAAGAACGGGAACTTAACGGGCAGAAAAGATCACTTGAGCAACTGAAAGAACATAATGCTTTTACCAGGGAGCAAATACTTGAAACACAGGCTGAGCTTGAGAAACTCCGCACCGAACTCGCCGCGGAAAATCGCACGCTTGACGCAAGGCAAAATGAATATGACCTGCTGAAAAGCCTTATTGATACGATGGAAGGGTACCCTGAGAGTGTTAAATTTCTACACAACAATACATCATGGAATCATACAGCGCCGATACTTTCTGACATTATTTATGTAAAGGAAGAGTATCGTGCGGCAGTGGAGAATGTACTTGAGCCGTACCTGAATTATTATGTGGTGGAAGACCTGAACGAGGGGCTTACTGCTATCCACTTACTGGATGACAATAAAAAAGGCAAAGCCAATTTTTTTCTCTTGGACCAGTTGAATTCATTTGAACAGGTAAATCCGAATGAAAAGTTGAAAGATGCTATTCCGGCTTTGGACGTTATTGAGATTGATGAGAAATACGGGCACCTCGCCAATTATCTTTTGGGCAAAGTCTTCATAGCGGAAAATGAAGATGCCTTACAAAACAGCAATGGATATGTTGTACTGGAAAAGAGCGGGAAGTATGTAAAAGGGAAATATGCCCTCACCGGCGGAAGTGTTGGACTGTTTGAAGGGAAGAAAATAGGCCGTGCAAAAAATCTTGAAAAAATTGCTGATAAAATTGAAGCACAACAGGCAAAAGTTACTGAGCTTAAATCAATAATTTCTACACGTTCCAACGAAGTAATTGCCTTCAACGAACAGCTAAAAGAAAATGCTATTCAGCAAACGCAGCAGGCAATAAATGATTTGATAAACACTTCTTATTCTCTCCAGAATAAAATTGAAAACCTTACTCAGCAGCAACAGGCTTCTGTGAACAGGTTGAAAGAATTGAATGAACAATTGAATCAGAATCATGCTGCGATTAAAGAAACACGAACGCTCCTGGGAACACTTGTAGGGGACGTGCAGGAACTGGATAATAAAATGAAAATTGCCGCTGAAGATTTTTCAGAAGCGGAAAACCAATTTACCCAGGTAAATAATTTATTTAATGAAAATAACCTGCTCCTTGCAAAGCAGCAAAGCAAGGTTAACTCATTAAAGCAGGAACTTGATTTCAAGGATAACCAGTTTACTGAGCTGGGTAAACAAAAAGAGGCCAGTAATTTACAGTTGGATGAAGCAACAAAAAATATTGCCAGTACAACCGGGGAATTACAGCAATTAAAAAATACTGTACTTTCTTTGATGATAAATAAAGAAGCCGAAGAAAAGAAACTGAATGAGACTGACCAGGCGTATTATAATTTAAGAAATGCGCTTAATGAAAAAGAAAGCGAACTGCGTCATAAGCAAAAATCCAAAGAGCTTACCGATCACCTGCTTAATGAAATAAAAGATAAGCTCAATGAGTTGAAATTGCAACTTGCAGGAATGAAAGAAAGATTGCATGTTGAATTTAAGATTGACCTTGATGCAATTCTTGAAGAGGACAGGAAAACCGAAACACTGCTCGAAGATTTGCAGGAAAAAAGTGATCGGTTAAAGAAAAAACTCGAGAACATTGGAGAAATTAATCCCACAGCTATCGAAGCCTATACTGAGATGAAGAAGCGTTATGATTTTATTATAGAACAAAAAAATGATCTTGTAAGTGCTAAGGACTCATTAATGCAAACCATCCAGGAAGTGGAAGCAACCGCCAACCAGAAATTTCTTGAGACCTTCAATAAAGTAAGGGATAATTTTCAAAATGTTTTCCAGGCATTGTTTACGGAGGATGACACAGCAGACATGGTTCTTGACAATCCTGACAACCTTGCTGAAACAGGGATTGACATTATTGCAAAACCAAAAGGTAAAAGGCCAACAAGCATTACCCAATTAAGCGGAGGAGAGAAGACGTTAACTGCTACAGCTTTGTTGTTTGCTATTTACCTGATAAAGCCCGCACCATTTTGTATCCTTGATGAAGTAGACGCGCCGCTTGATGATGCTAACGTTGGCAAGTTCACGCAGATGATCCGCAAGTTCAGCAAAGATTCTCAATTCATAATTGTTACACATAACAAAATGACCATGGCTTCAGTAGATGTGATCTATGGAGTAACTATGCAGGAAGCAGGCGTGAGTAAATTGGTGCCGGTGGATTTCCGTGGATTGGAACATGAGTTGGTGAATTAATGATCAAATTATGTTTTTCCAAGAGCATTGAAAAAAATTTAAAAAGCAAAAGTTACTATTGATAGCGAAGAAGAGTCTCTCAAATATTTTAATAATCTAATTGAATAAATGTCTATAAACAATAAGATATTATAGAAGCATATTGAATCAGGATAATCAAAAAATCCTATAAATCATGGTTCAGACAATTTTTCAAATTACAATCCCTCTAATTTCCCAATATTCCCCTTTCCCCCGGCTAAAAAAACACTCTTTCCGTTTTTAGCTTTCCTACACACGTGAAAACTTTTTTTTGAAATTGCTGTCCAGGTTGCTCCATCATCGTTAGAAATATCAACACCATTAAGCCCGCAGGTTATCCATTTATCTTTTTCAATGTATTCCACGCAACTCCTATAGCCACGTGGTGGGGTAGAAGGGTAGGTCCATGTTTTACCGGCATCTTTTGTTAATACACAATTTTTATAGGCGGAATCAGGAGTATTAAAATCGCCTCCGACAACTACGAATATTTTTTTATTTTTTAAAGCAACCGAATTAGCACCTGTTGTTTGTTTTCCCTGTAGAATTGGGAGATCAATT
The DNA here is from genome assembly GCA_046593045.1 of Chitinophagaceae bacterium. Lineage (GTDB taxonomy): Bacteria > Bacteroidota > Bacteroidia > Chitinophagales > Chitinophagaceae > Ginsengibacter. The sequence continues at coordinate 38,832 of JBKJRY010000037.1, forward strand.
TTCTTATCCTTGATGAATAATCTTGAATGCAGGCCACCGGTTACAAAACAGGCGGCATCATTTCCGAATTTTCTTATGTTCGTTCCGCTCGCAGCAAAGCATGCTTCTCCACTATCAGCGGAAGGATAATTTTTTTCAGGAATGGTACGCCAGGTATCACCGCCATTGAATGTCCGGGCTATAAAAAATTTTCCATCTATCGGATCGCCAAGCACAATGCCGCTTTGAATATTCCAAAATTCCATGGCATCAAGAAACATTCCTTTCGTTTTATTTTCATAAACCACCTTCCAGTTTTCGCCGCCATCAATAGTTCTTAAAATGTATGCGGGTTCGCCTATGCCTATAATAACCGCCTGCGTTTCATCAAAGGCTTCAATATCCCTGAAGTCTGTTTTCTCAAAACCTTTCACCTGCACCCATTTCCAGGTATTGCCGCTGTCAAGAGAATTGCCAACCATTCCATCACTCCCGCTCACCCATATTATTTTATCGTTAACTACACTCAACCCCCGGATGGAAATTTTACTCCCGGTAGCCAGGATTTTTATTTGTTGGGCACTGGTGTTTACAGAAATGAGTATGAATAGGGATAAGATAACTTTCATGTTTTTTATTCAGGGTAAAATTCAAAAGTAAAAAGTAAAAATTTAAAACTGGTTTTGTATTGATAAATTAAATGTTCAAACCAATTTTTCCAATTTCCAACTCTCAACTATTCCCTACTTTTGGGCATGAGTTATAATTATTTGCCGCTTGACGCAAGTGAACTTACGTTTCAACAGGTGAAAGACTTTGTAAATTACGATCAGCTTGTTTCCATAACATTTACAGCTCATAAGGCTATTGAAAAATGCCGGAATTATTTAGATGAAAAATTGAAGTTATCCGATGAACTTTTTTATGGTATAAATACCGGCTTTGGCTTTCTGCAAAATGTACAGATAAGCAAGGAACAATTGCAAAAACTTCAAAGCAATTTATTGCTGTCTCATGCATGCGGTATGGGCGACGAAGTGCCGCCGGAAATTGTAAAGCTGATGATCATGCTGAAAATAAAATCACTTAGTTATGGCTATTCAGGCGTGGGGATAGACGTGGTAAAAAGATTGATGGAGATGCATAACAACAATGTGCTGCCTGTAATATACACACAAGGTTCCCTGGGTGCTTCCGGTGACCTTGCACCTCTTAGCCATATGTGCCTGCCATTGATAGGTTTTGGTGAAGTAATGGTTAACGGAAAAAAAATGCCTGCGGCTGAAGCCTTACAACATGAAGGGTGGAAACCGGTTGAGCTGCAAAGCAAAGACGGCCTTGCTCTTATAAACGGAACACAGTTCATGACGGCCTATGGTATGAGTGCCCTGATTAAAAGCGAAAAATTACTTCATTGGGCAAACGTAATTGCTGCCATTTCATTTGACGCTTTTGATTGCAATACAGATGTTCTCAATGAAAAATTGCATTCTATCAGGGATCATAAGGGACAGGTTTCTGTTGCAGCCGATATTAGAAAATATCTTAGTGGTAGTGAAATTGCCGGGAACCTAAAAGTACCCATGCAAGATCCCTATTCTTTTCGTTGTATTCCACAAGTGCATGGTGCCACAAGAGATACATTTGAATTTGTGCTGGGTACATTCTTAAAAGAGATTAATTCCGTTACTGATAATCCAAATATTTTTCCCGACGATGATCTTATACTAAGTGGTGGAAATTTCCACGGCCAGCCGTTGGCGTTAGGCCTGGATTTTTTGGCAATCGCCATGAGTGAGCTTGCAAATATTTCTGAGCGTAGAACCTACCAATTGCTTAGTGGCCAGCGAGGGTTTCCTCTTTTTTTAGTAAAAAATCCTGGTTTGAATTCGGGCCTTATGATACCACAATATACTGCTGCGGGTATTGTAAGTGAAAATAAGCAATTGTGTACACCTGCCTCTGTGGATTCCATTTCATCATCCAATAACCAGGAGGATCATGTGAGTATGGGAGCTAATGCCGCGACAAAATGTATGCGTGTAATTGACAATGTAGAAAAAGTTCTTGCGATAGAATTGCTTTCTGCGGTGCAGGCCATGGAGTATCGCAGGCCAATGAAATCATCACCTTATATTGAAGACGTGGTTGCTTCATTCAGAAAAAAAGTTTCTTTTAATGAAGCAGACAGGTTTTTGCATGTGGATATGATAAAGGCGGTTGAGTTTATAAAAAACTTTCCCACGCCAGCACGTTAAGTGAAAATTCACAATGCAAAGAGCATATACTAAAAGCTCTCTTGTCTAAATTTTCAGCGTGTTTGCGGAAAAAAATAAGGTGACTAATAAATGATGAATCAACAATCAAAATACGATCCTGTAAAATATGCTACTCCCACCGGCACAAAACTCAATTGCAAAGGCTGGATACAGGAAGCTGCATTAAGAATGCTTTTAAACAATCTTAACCCGGAAGTAGCTGAACGTCCTGATGACCTTATTGTATATGGCGGCCGAGGCAAAGCTGCAAGAAATTTTGAAAGCCTGGATCTTATAATAAAAGCATTAAAGGTCCTTGAGAATGATGAATCGCTGTTAATACAAAGTGGAAAGCCCGTAGGCATTTTACAAACACATAGCAATGCTCCGCGAATTCTTATCTCCAATTCGCAGCTTGTTCCGAAATGGGCAACGTGGGAACATTTTGATGAGCTTGAGAAAAAAGGGTTGATGATGTATGGACAGATGACGGCGGGTTCGTGGATATATATCGGTAGCCAGGGAATTGTCCAGGGAACTTATGAGACCTTTGGCGCCGTTGCAAAAAAGCATTTCAATGGAACGCTGAAAAATACGTTGAGTGTTACCGCAGGCCTTGGTGGAATGGGAGGCGCTCAACCACTGTCAATAACCATGAATGAAGGGGTATGCCTGGCGGCAGAAGTGGAAAAATGGCGAATAGAAAAAAGGTTGGAAACCAGCTACCTGGATGAGATGATTGAAAATATAGATGAAGCAATTGATAAAGCTGTTCGTGCAAAGGAAGAGGGGAGGGCATGGAGTATAGGAGTGCATTGCAATGCAGTTGAATTGTTAGGGAGGCTTATCGAAAGAAATATCCATGTTGACATACTTACAGACCAAACCTCAGCGCATGATCCGCTGGTTGGCTACGTACCGCATACTCTTTCCACGGAAGCGGCTAATGCTCTCCGTGAGAAGGATCCTGAGAAATATATCTCGCTGGCATATGACAGTATGAAACTTCATGTAGAACTTATGCTTGAGTTGCAAAGTCGGGGTGCAATAACTTTTGACTACGGGAACAACTTACGGGCAAAGGCCCACGAAGCAGGATTAAAAAATGCATTTGATTTTCCCGGCTTTGTACCAGCCTATATTCGTCCGCTTTTTTGCGAAGGCAAAGGCCCTTTTCGGTGGGCTGCATTGAGCGGCGATCCAAATGACATTGCTGTAACTGATGAAGTAATGATCAATCTTTTCCCGGAAAATGAAGGCATGATACGCTGGATAAAGATGGCGCAACAAAAAATTGCTTTCCAGGGATTGCCTGCACGAATCTGCTGGATAGGGCAGGGGGACAGGGAAAAAGCCGGACTTGCATTTAACGAATTGGTAAGAACAGGAAAAGTAAAAGCCCCTATAGTTATAGGCCGCGACCATCTTGATACCGGTTCTGTGGCAAGCCCCAACCGCGAAACCGAAGCTATGCTGGATGGCAGCGATGCTGTAGCGGACTGGCCCGTACTCAACGCATTAGTGAATACGGCCGGAGGCGCAAGCTGGGTAAGCCTGCATCATGGGGGTGGTGTCGGTATGGGTTACAGTATTCATGCCGGCATGGTAATCGTTGCTGATGGCACAGATGAAGCCGCGTATAAGCTTAGCCGTGTATTGCGGAATGATCCGGGCCTTGGTATTATACGCCATGCAGATGCGGGTTATGACGTTGCAAAAGATTATGCAAGAAGATTCGGATTGGATTTAAAAGAAAGATTAAAATAGATTTTATTCCACCCTTCATTGAGTCGGTCTTCTATTATTTCTATTGTATTTTTCATTAGACAATAAAAATTCCTTGAAATTATTTTCAATGAACTTTTATTGAACTCGTTGGTAAGACTTACTCTTGATGAATTTTACCAACTATTTTTTACCACATTTTCTTTTATTAAATTTAAAATGACCGAACTGCACGCACATATAGTCCATCGGTTTTGGGACGGTTACAGTAACGGTTACCATACTGGAAGAATTTTCTACAGGCATAATCAGCGTCAGACTCACTCGAACTCCAATAATACTGATTGGCAAAGCCACCAATTGCTGTTTTATTTCCATAAAGAATCGTTAATTCGTCAAGGCTTGGCAAATACCAGTCACTATAGGTAACACTACTCACAGTTATTGAATAATCATCGCAAACTTTTGCAGCTGTTCCTGCAGTAGAGCATCCGTTTAACATCGCTGTGGTATTAGCCTGCCCCGAGCCCAGGTATGAAAATGTTCCACCAATAAATGTTCCGCCACAACCCCATGGAGCATTTGTGCTTTGATCCGTTGATGCGACGATCAATCCATGCTGCTCTCCCGCTACATAGCCTCCATCACCTGTTTGCAAAATGTAACCAATAATACCACCCTGGTAACTTTGGCCTACAACCAGCGGAGTAAATTTTGTGAAACTTACTTCATTTCCATAATTGGTTCCGACTACGTTTGTTGCATAGGCTCTTACATAGTAAACAGTGCCATCAGTAAGGCCAGTGAGTGTGCTTGTAAAAGTACCAGTACCGGAAGCATCTGAAGTTAAGCTGGATGCAATAGTTGGATTTGTAGAAGTACTCCAGCAAATTCCGCGGGTAGTAACAGGTGCTCCGCCATCTGATGTTACATTTCCCCCGCTACCTGCTGTACTGGCGTCAATGGAATTTGCAGATGATGTTGTAATCGTTGGTAAAGCAATAATTTTGCCGTTCTGAGTTACACCAGAAAGCCCAACTGAACCATTCCTGTTAACAAAACTGGATGACATTGCAGCTATTTGGCCGTTTTTTGTTATGCCTTGTGCTGATAAGCCATTTATAACAACTAAGCTTAGTAAATTAAAAAGAAAGTATTTCATATTATACAGATTAATAGTAATAGTCAAATTGAACTCTGTCGCTTGCTGTCAATGAATATGAACCGTTGTTTGCAGCATTATATGTAAGGGTTGTGCCAATTGTACTATATGCTGTATTACTTATTCTAATTCCGTTTACATACATTTTTACGTTGCTATTCGCAGATGGACTTTGGGTTAAGGTAAAACTTGTTTGAGATACAGTTGCAGCAAACTCATCTGCGACTTCACGAACCAAAACAATGTTTCCATTTAATTTTTGAATAGCCTGTAGAATATTATCAGCTGCGGAAATTGTACCGGCACCACTTGTATAACCGGTTAAAACTTTACTTACAACTGCAGAATTAGTTATAGTAGGTGAGGCAGCGGTTCCGCTTAAATCGCCTGCTAATTGTATTTTACCTTTTGCTGATGTTGTAGCATCCGGCGTTCCTGTAGTTATTGCTGAAGCAACAAATGCGGTGGTAGCAATTTGTGTCGTTGCAGTTCCTGCTGTAGCTGTTGGGGCTAATGGGGTTCCCGTTAATGTAGGCGAAGCAAGGTCTGCTTTTAAATTCAATGCAGTTTGTGTTGCTGTTGAAACGGGTTTGTTTACGTCTGATGTATTATCTAAGTTTGCAAGTCCTACCATTAACTTAGTAATACCTGATACCGTTCCTGTAAATGTTGGTGACGCCAGAGACGCTTTTAAATCCAGCGCAGTTTGTGTTGCTATAGAAACAGGTTTATTAACATCTGATGTATTATCAACGTTCGCGAGTCCAACCATTGACTTAGTAATACCTGCCACAGTTCCTGTAAATGTTGGTGATACCAAAGGCGCTTTTAAATCCAATGCAGTTTGTGTTGCTGTAGAAACAGGTTTATTTGCATCTGATGTATTATCGACGTTTGCCAGTCCAACCATTGACTTAGTAATACCTGTAACCGCTCCTGTAAAAGTTGCTGTAATAGCATTTAGATTACCCGTTAAAGTTCCTCCCGATAGTGGCAAATAAGTACTTGCGCCTGTAGAGCTTGTTAAATAGATATTAGCATCCACACTACCATCTGCTTTTAGAAATTGTGAAGAAGTACCTGTTGGAGTTTTTAATCCCGCAGCTGTAATAGTGCCGCTTGTTATTACATCAGTAACACTTGTATTTCCCAATCGAATAGTGTTATCTGTAGATACTTTGGCATTATAGCCAATTGCTGTGGCATTGGACAAGACAAGTGTTCCATTCAAAATATCTGCTCCTTGTCCTATGGCTGTATTATAGGAGCCTTTATTATTTTTGAGCGCAAACTTCCCAACACCAGTATTAGATGAACCATCTACATTATTAAAAAGCGACTGATGTCCTATTGCAGTATTATCATTACCCGTTACGCTTTTTTGGAGTGCGTCCATACCAACTGCAATATTATAATTGCCCGTATTTTTATAAAGAGTAAAAGGACCTATCGCTGTATTACTTTCACCTGTCAAATTTGCTTTAAGTGAAAAATACCCAATTGCAGTATTATAAATGCCGGTGGTGTTGGCAGTAAGCGGCCCAACACCAATGGCTATATTTTCACTTAACTGACTTCCACCTAATCCAAATGAAGTGGTATTAACTATTACTGCGCTATCAAATGTTTTAGTACCTGCAATATTTTGGTCACTAGCCAGGTCTACAAAATTTTGTGTGGCTGAACCTGTACCGCCATTTTCGATTGCGACAATTCCGGTTACGTTACCTGCATTGCCTGAAATATTACCAGTTACTCTTGCATAAGGGCTTAGCATCGCTGCGGTATCAGCAAGGTTCAATTTTAAGTTCAGGCGGCTTTGCACCAAAGTCAAAGAATCGATCATCATTTGTATCCTGGTATATTGGCTGAGCATCGCTAATGTATCAGATATATTCAGCTTAGAAGCCTCAGCATCTGTAGCTCTTGTCGTTTCAATACTTAAATCAGTTTTGATGGAATCATCTGCATTCATACGGTTAGTAATCTCTGTAGAAAGTGCAGTTGAACTTCCTGATGATGCTGCATCTACATAAGTCTTCACAGCGTTTTGAGTGGGGAATAAAACATCACTTGTTCCCAGCTCAGTAGCTGTTGATTTATTTTCAGTGTCTTCTTTCGTT
>JBKJRY010000357.1:0-2715 GCA_046593045.1 Chitinophagaceae bacterium
GGAGTGCACCGATGCCCAATGACTGATACAGTTCTGTATTTATATTTTTTCATTTTTTAAATTGTATGTTATGTATCAGTTATGGTGTTCATCTTCCAATTGTAAAGTTTGGCGTTCAGCCAATGGTTGGTATGCTTATGTAGTTAATGGTGTGCTTGTTGGTAAGGTTCGTTATCCTGCTCCAGGTTCTAAGCGTTGGTTAGCTATTCTTCCTTAGTTATTGGCCCGCCAGCTGGCCAGCTTTTTTTATTCTTTAAATTTCAAAATCATGTTTCAGTTAATTGGTTCTTATGTTCCCTGGTCTTTAGGCCTTCCGGTTATTACTACTGTCTATTTTATTCCTTCGTCTGGTAAATATCTCCATGTCAGTAGTCAGCAAATTTTTATAAGCAAATCATCTGGTATTTATAAAAGTCCCTTTTAGGGGCTTTTTTCCGGTCGTATTACAATTGCAACGGATTTTTAGTCGATACATTTAAGTAATTTTATTTGCCAGTTATGCAGGATCTAAACTTCATATCATTTGCCGACAAAATGCAAATTCATTTTTCAAAAGATCGGGTTTCTTTTGGATTAACCACATTCCAATCAGACATCCATTTTACGTTATCTTTCAACAGTAATAGTCCCGATGTTAATTTTCATGTTTCAAGAAATATTGGCGAGCCTGAAACCAAACCTAAAAGCGAAGTGATACGAATGAAGAAACAAATTGCTGAACAATTAATTGAGGATTTCTCTAGATTTTTATTAAACCATGTTTTAGAACCTTTAGATTTAGAAATACTTCAAAAGCAAAATATTGAATTACTTCGTTTTATTAAAGATACAGATGCTCAAACAACTAAATTTTATCATTCCGTCAATGAACAGCTGAGCCAAATGATTTTCAATATTGCTAAAGAAAAAAGGAAAGGAAGATTTTATGTAAAGGATGGTATGGAAGAAGAACTAGGGAAATTGTTACCGGATGAATCATCATTTATAAAGTATTACTCTTCCGGGAAAAAACTTAGTGAAGTTTCAAACCAAGTTGTTGAGAGCGGGCAAATGATTACAGACAAAGAATTTTTCTCTGTAATTAATTTTTATGGAAAATACTATTTGCCAAAAAATAATATTGATATAATAGCCTTGATAAAAATCTTTCTGAAACCAAAACTCAGCTTACAGATTATGTATCGTTTTAAAAGGGCAGTAGTTGCTGTTAGAAATGCCAATACTTTTAATGAAATTCGGCATCTTAACAAACCGGTGATTATTGTAAAAAATAAACAGATTCCTACAAATTAAGATGAAGCTGTGTGGCTACGCCACTTTCTGTTCTTTGCTGCTCCATTTCATTCTACAGCAAAGTTTCCGGTAAAAAAGTGTTCGTCATTTGTCGTCAGCAAGTAGGTATGCCATACCAACCCACTATTACAATTTTCCTCGTTAAATACTTTTATGGCAATTGTAAAAGTGGGTTGCCCTGCGGGCTGCTGTCGCAGGTTTGTCATACTACTTGCAATTCCTTCTCATTCCTCACGGCAGCTACTGTGTCCTTCAGCCAGCTTCATTCAATCGCTCCTCATCCGTTCCATTGCACCATGCTCACTGCTATACTATTGCTTCAGTGCCTGGCATCCTGCCGCCAAACACATCCCAAAACGGGCAGGATGCACAGTCCCTTCCACAAGCTGCCGCACGGCTCACTTGGCTTCATTCCACTGCTTCCTCGCTATTTCATTTCAGCAGGCTTCAGTACACCCGCTGCCAGTTTTTATTTTTGCTCGCCGGCAGCCCCACTTAGGCTGCATTCACCTTGCGGCTGCTATTGCTCATTCGTACCTCATTTCGCAAAGCATCGCTAAGGTTCACTTGCATAGTTCAGCCACCTTCGTATCCGCTGGAAGGCGGAAATTTACTTCGGTGGCTTCCTATGTTGCTGGCATCGGCCTCCACAACCTGCCCTGTGGCTCGACGAATGTGTCGGCCTTTCCTGCCAGCACCCTTATGGGGGCTCGCCGTCCGCCTCCATTCAGTCGTTCCTCCTTCTCTCCGGCGGCCGCAACCCGGCTCACCGCACATAACCTTGGCTTCTTTTGGCCGCAGGCGCTTTTACCGGCTTGTTTGAAAACGAAAATGAATTTATGTAGTTTGACAAAACCGCAAAGTATTTCCGTTTGGATCATTTACATAAAACTCCCTTGTTCCCCATGTTTGATTCAATGGACCTTGATGTACAGGAGAATCTGACTTTTGAGAATTATCTAGTCCCCTTTCTAAATATTTTGTGAATAAAGAATCTACACCATCTACCCAAACATTTATTGGATTTCCAAAAAATCCTTCATGGGTAGAGAGTTGAATTTCCGCATCACCATTCCTGATTGTTACTAGTGTTTCTTCCGCGGTAATTCCTGGATACTTGATTTCAAAATCCAAAACGATAGTATAAAAATTCAGTGATTCTTTCATGTCCTTACATTTCATTATTGGAATGATTTTCATTTGACTGTTTTTAAAATGTTCATTCAAGATATAAAAAAAAATCAGCAAAGTTAAGCGGCTATCTCACCCCTTTTTCATTGGCCCGGCAAGGAACTACGGCATAAACACAAGGCCTGGCTTCCTCCTCTCCCCCTTTGGGGGAGTCGGAGGGGGCCTTCATTTATTCCGTTCCTCCTTGCCTTGCCAGCCACGCCGCTTGGTAAATGAGCTTTCTTTTTTTCT
>JBKJRY010000388.1:0-5416 GCA_046593045.1 Chitinophagaceae bacterium
TTCCTTCGGATTCGCAGTCACCCACGACACCCTTGCTCCTGGCTAATACTCCCTACTGTAAAGTGTATTCAGGACTTCCACCCCTATAGCTGATACACATGCCTGGCGCACATAAAATATCCCACCATTAATGAGTGGGTTTTGTTATGTTTATTGGGACAGTTTAGTTATTTTTTTGACTATCCCTCATATCATGCAATATCCCAATCGCTTAACCTGGATTTTGCTCCATGTTTTCCCCATTATTATTTCTATTCCTTTTGAATAGGGAAAATTCACTATCACCAAATTTGTAACTAAAAGTAAAGCGGAAAGTTCTTACCCGCCACCTTCGATAGGATTCCTGGTAAAAATTTTCTGTATCGTAAATGACACCATAGCGACGCGAATTAAAAATGTCATTGATACTAAATGTAAAGGATCCCTTGTTATTTTTAAACAGATCCTTCCGCAGTGCAAAGTCGGAATCGAATTGTTCCAACCTCTTTCCCTGGGGAATTACCCTCGGAGACTCATATTCTCCCGTAACCTGGAAACTTAATTTATTAAATATTGAAGAGGTTTTTGTTTCGATTTTATAATTAGCCGTAAACTTTGTACTCCAGTTAAATCCTTCATTGCTTAAATTTTGCTGGCTTGCAGTTGCTTTCACATTTCGATATCCAAGATTCACTGATGGCGTTATATCGAAGTTCTTACTGAATTTTTGTTGCAATGTAAGTTCTATCCCGAGCCTGTTGGTACTCTGAGCATTGATGAACGTATTGAGAATAGCATTTCGGTCAACTGCTGCGTTGTTTAGCTGGTTGTATTGAGCGCTCGTCAGGGTATCACTGTACCGGGTAATGTCCTGCTGAGTGTTTCGATAATATATTACCCCAAGAAAATTACTCCTGTTTTCAAAAGTTTTGCTGTAATTAAATTCCAGGGAATTGGTAAATTCTGGCTTTAACGCGGGATTACCCTGTTGAATGTTTAAAGGATCATTGATGTCGATAAAAGGATTTAGGTGCCAAAAATTAGGTCGGCGGATCCTGCGTGAATAATTGAGTTGTATTTCTTCGGTTTCATTCAATTTATCTGACAGGTATAAGCTTGGAAACAGTGCATCCCAGATATTTTTCAATTGCCCGGGATATTCATAACCAAAAGATTTCGAACTATCTATAAGCTTTCCGGTAAATTTGGAATATTCCCCCCGTAAGCCAGCCTGGTATCCAATTTTGTTTATTTTACCTGTATAAGTGAAATAGACTGCATGCACAGTCTCAGCATATTTATAATTGTTACTAAGCGGTAATTTTGTTTCTGTTCCATTTGCTAAAAAAAAAGAATTAAACTGGCTGTTGTAATTATTCACGAAACTGCGCAATCCAGTTTCTATTTTTCGATCATTACTAAGAGGAGTAACAAAATCGATTTTTGCCGTCATCTGGTTATTATTGTTTTTGCCGTCATTACGCACCACGTTGGGTATGCCGTATACTGAACCATCGGTTAGGTAAAAAATATTATAAATGTTGTCATTACTCTTTACATCACCATAATTAACATTGACGCTGGCATTGATCTCCTTTCCATCCTTGGGAAACTTATGTGTAAAATTACCCTGGGTATTATAGCGGTTGAACTGAAAACGGCCGGCAGAAGTCCTCTCGCCATATCTTTCCATAATTTTATCGCTATTCTGATACTCCTGGCTTTGCGTTTCGTTGTTTGCAAAACGCCCTTGCACCATCCCTTGTGATAAGGTTAAAGTATTCCTGTTATCAATAAAATAATCAAAACCGAATCTTACGGAAGTGAACTTTCTCGATCGTTCATTCGTGGAATATTGGTTGAAATAATTTTCGATGACCCCATCAGATTTGTTTTGCCTGAAGCTGTTGCTATTGGCTTTTCCCTCAGATTGATTATAATTTCCACTTACAAAAAAATTCAATTTACCCTGTCGAAGGTTCAGGTTTGCATTCCCTGATAGAATACCCTGAGTTCCTGCTGCAACAGAAACTAAACCATTCAAACCTGTACGTTTATTTTTCTTAAGAATAATATTAATAATTCCACCAGTACTTGATGCATCATATTTTGCAGAAGGATTGGTAATAAGCTCGACCCGGTCAATATTATCAGAAGGTATTTGGTCCAGTGTAAGAATAGTCGGCCTCCCATCGATAAAAATTGTTGGCGTGGAATTTCTCAATTCAATATTTCCATCCACATCTACTGACACGGAGGGAATATTTTTCATGATATCAATAGCAGTTCCTCCCCGCGATGTAATGCTTTTATCTACATCGTATATCTTTTTATCAATGCCAAGTTGCAGGGCGGGTTTATCAAGAACAACGGTCACTTCATCCAGTCTTTGTGCAGTACCGGCCATTATTATATTACCCAAATCTTTTACTACATTGTTCACCGGAGCGTCACTATGACTGTCGCCAAAAGAAATATTTTCTCTGTGCAAGCCAAAACCAATTGCTGAAATGATTATTTGCAAACTATCTAATGCCGGAATATTTTCAAAATCAAAATCACCATTTGGCTTACTCAGCATCGCTGCTACAACAGAATCTTTTACCTGTTGGGTATTTGCATCTCGCACTTTATTTACTAACTGCACCGAGGCTGATTCAATTGGCTTTTTCGATTGAAGGTCCACAACTTTTCCATAAAGCCTGTTGGTAGATGGCAGAATTATAAGAGCATCTTCATTCTCCGGAATTGGTTCCTTATCAACCTGGGCAACGGTATCAGAAATACAAAACAATGAAATAATTAACAAGGCGATTAATCTCATTGATATAAAATCCAATATTAAATGGGAATCTTTTGAAAAGAAATAATACCTGGCAGGGGAACCTATTTCTACATTTCCGGATTCTTGTTGTGCAAAAGTTTCGATTTTATCCAACAATGCGGGGTGAGAATTCAGGCAGCAGACTTTGTAATAATTCATTCAGACAGGTTTATGGCAAATTCAATGATTACCCAATTAGACGCTAATATTTGTAAAAACCCTTGCAACTAAATACTATCCTAAGAATTTTTTTTGAAAAAGGTTAAATCTGCACAACACCGAACATTATCCGAAAAAGTATTTTTTACATTTGCTTATTAATTAACAGATATGGAAAATAGTAAGCAAAAGATTGACATCATTAATATTGTGCTCGAAGATTGTATTATTGCTTTTCCGCTTTCTTCTTTTATTATTAGCTTATATAAACAATATATGCAACGAGGAAGCCTTAGTAAAAAACAGTTACAGGGATTATATAGTAAGGCATCAAAAATAGATGGTATCTCACCTGGCAAACTTGGGACGATCGAAGCTATAATAAAAAAAATGCCGACGAGGTATAAATCAGAACTACCCGAACAAAAACCTATGTTTGAAAAAGATAAAATAACGGGGGAGATAATCGATTTGATTCTTACAAAATATCCACAACATAAAAGAGTATTGTTCCTTAAAGCAAAGTATGATAATGATGATATCTTATCGAATACAGAGAATGCTGAATTAAGAAAGTTCAAACAATTATTGCTCTGAGTTATGCAATAAAAAAAATCTGTGCAACACAATTAATAAATTAAATAAATTCTAACAATTAGTTGCATAAAAAAAACCGGTAATGCCGGCTTTTTTAAAGAATATAATATTTTAAAATTTAAAGAGGTTTGAATTGGTTTATATATTATTTGCCAACTACTCTGTACTGAACAGCATCGCCATTAATTTCTTCTTTAAGATAAGTATCATCCGGAGCTACGTATAATTTCTCACCGTTTAGAGTAATCACTTTCGATCCTTCGGGCAGTTGGGGCACTATGTCACCATTTTGAAGGTTTGATTGGGGTACTCCCAAATTGCTGTTATCATTATCATCGTATGAGTTGTTTATTTCTCCATTTTTACCTACAACCACATAAATTACTTTCCCTTTGGAATTTCTATCTTCTTTAAAATACGTACCGTTGAGCTCGTAGAATTTCTCACCATTGATAACAACAGATTTAGCGCCGCGGGGTAAAGAAGAAACAGTTGCACCCATTGGAGCATCTATTACCTCATAATTGTCTTCATAATTCCTGTAGAAAACTCCGTTATAATAATAAAAAGGATTAAGACCCACATAAATGCGGCTATATCCAAAAGGAAGCGTTGATATTCGAATTCCAAATGGAGGATAGATGGGTTGATAATATCCTGAATAATAATCATAGAAAAGACCATCAGAATAATAATAAGGATATCCTCCTAAATATACAGACACAGAGTTATAAGGCCTGTAATTATACCTCGGACCACCCATCACATAAATTCTGCGATCGTAACCGGATCTGTAGTAATAATTATTGTTACGATAATTACCAGACCGGTAATTATTCGTCCTGTAATTGTTGTTATTATTCCTATTGTTATTATTGTTATTATTGTTATTTCTATAATTATTATTTTCTCTTGCTGGGTTGCGGTCATAATTGCGTTCCTGGCTTCCCCCTCTTGTAGAGGGAGTGAATACTCTTGAGGCCGAGTTGTTTCTTTGCGGCTCAATTGCCACCTGTTGGTTTCTTTCAGTGTTGCTTCTTGTTATGTTATCCCTGCTAAAACTATTTTGCGGGTTATTCCTTGATACGTTTACGTTATTATTTGTAGAAATTAATCGATCATTACGGGAAGGGCTACCTGAAAATCCTGTACTGTTATTTTCTCTTACTGAATTCACACGTTCCCTAACTGAATTTAAACGGTTACTATTCCCGGCATCCGCTCTTACTGAAGAATTATTGTTATTCATAGGCTGCACTCCCGCAGAATTATTAAAAGTTCTTTGAGGGCTTCTCTCCATACGGGGTTGGGCGATATTTGCTTGCCTGTTGTTATCGTCACCTCTCCCTCCGATAATCCTTTTCTGCGCATCTGCATTTGTAAATAATCCCAATGAAATTATCGTGATTATTGATAAAATATTTATTCGTTTCATGTTTCTTTATTTATCGTTTCAATATCAAATTTAATCTTTAAATCTGTTCAAATTCTGAAGTGGTTTTGTTAATAATAACCCCAGACTTTTGGTTTTTATTTTCTTATCTGTCAATACTTTAATTTGATATAATCTAAGACATCAGGTTTAATGAAAATAGTTGCACGGGATAAATAATGTTAACTATAACATTCTGCTAACTATTCACCAGGCATCGAAAATTTGTTGATAATCATTTAGACCTTATATCTTATCACTATTTTTATTTCCCTGTTCGCTATATGTTGTTTTTGCCATTTGTCATTTATATAGATTCATATTATTAACTCCGGATAAATAAATTAATAGAATTAGTCTTTTAAGTCGTGAACTGTTTTAAAAATAACGGTTTTGTTTGCATCATGGTTACGATTAGTTTATGA
>JBKJRY010000442.1:0-13749 GCA_046593045.1 Chitinophagaceae bacterium
TTGATTTTGTAAATACAATAACACAGAATTACATCTGCACTTTTACAAAATCAACATTTCATCTTCGGAAATGCAGCATTTTTATAATAGAACAGCTCATTTATATTGGGGCTTTTATTATTACTGAATTAAAATAAAACTTACCTTTAAATCCTGAACTTTCGCTTAAGATGAAAAAATATACCTGTACCTTACTATTGCTTTTATCAGTGAGTATTTTCCTAAAAGCGCAGGACCCTCACTTTTCACAATTCTTCGCTTCGCCTCTTACATTGAACCCTGCTTTAACCGGTAAATTTGATGGAACATTGCGTGTAGCCGGTAATTACCGGAATCAATGGCCCGCCTTCAATAATGTATATACTACCTCTACCTTAAGCGTTGATTTTGCGATTTTAAAAAACAAGTTACCCGATTTTGATACATGGGGCGTAGGAATTCTTGCGCTTACAGACAAGGCTGGTGGAGGTATTCTCACAAACAATTATGTAGGTCTATCAACTTCTTACCACAAGGCATTGGACGAAGATGGTTTCCAGCAGTTGGGAATTGGTTTCCAGGGGACCTATGGACAAAAAAGACTTGATAACAGCAAGTTGTATTTTGAAGATCAGTTGACACCATTTGGTTTTACCGGTGTTACACAGGATATTTTCAGTAGCTCCAATTTAAATATCAATTACCTTGATGTAAACGCAGGAATTATATATACCGGCTCGACCAATGATCAAAATAATTTTTATATTGGTGCATCCATGTATCACATCAATCGTCCAAAGGAAAGCTTTAAGGGCGGTAATTGGAACATAGCTGCACGCACTACCGTTAGCGCAGGCGGATATTTTCCTGTTTCAGAGCAACTCACCATCCATACAAGCGGCATTTACCAGGTTCAGAATAAATCCTCTGAAGTATCTTTAGGGGGCGCAATTGCAGCTTCTATTGATCCGGAGAGTTCGAGTCCTTCCAACGTTTATATTGGGTCATGGTATCGTGTGGGTGATGCCATCATTCCTTACCTTGGCCTTGAGTTTGCAGGTATGCGAATTGGAGCTACTTACGACATTAATATTTCGGATTTAAAAGCTGGTTCCCAGAGTCGCGGGGGTATGGAGATTTCACTTATCTATATCAAACGGCCTGTAGGTTACAAAGGCATTCCATGCCCTAAGTTTTAATATTCCTTTTTACAATTGCTTCGAGATTATTTCAATCTTTTTATTTGAAACGGAAGATTGAAATCATGTCAAAATGTGTTGAATTTCAACTGCTTTAACGATAAAAATTTACATCTGATAAAATATTTGGCAACAAAAGTCTCTAAGGTTATCTTTGCCGTCCCTTAGCAAAAAATGCCGCGTTGGTCAAGGGGTTAAGACGCCTCCCTTTCACGGAGGAATCACGGGTTCGAATCCCGTACGTGGTACAATGACTTCGCTTCTTTTTACTCCCTTCAGTGGGGTAGGAAAACTCTCTAAAAAGATACCTGGAACAACTGGAATTCGTTACTGCATCGTTCGATTACTATATTCCTAAAATTATTCCTTTTAATCCTGGAACAGATAACTGTGCTCATGCGCCTGCGACAATGGATATGACTCATGATGGCCGGCAACTATTCAATAAATGATTTGCTCCTGTAGCCAATAACTTGTTGAAAGATTATAACAAAATACTGATGGATCGGCAGTACTAATTCGCTAGTTCCCTGAACCATTTTTCAGCGTTTGTACGATATATTTTATCCACCACTTCACAAGGCAGTTTTAATCCTTTGAATTCGCCCTCAACCTTTGGCACACTCATAATTTCACCAGAGGTAAAGAAATTCCAATGCCTGAACCTGATGTCGTGAGATTGTTTTTCAACTTCTGAAGAATTATCTCCCGGGTGTATAATTATGTCTGTACCATAAATAATTCTGTCCTGGTATCTAATACAAAAATCATAAATTTTTTGCCAGTCAGTTTTCGCTTCGTGTTGAAGATGAGAGATGCGTGACGCCGTATCCACTGCCATTCCTGGAAATTTATCAAGCCGCTTTGCCAACTCATCTACGTTCCATTCCAGGCTACCGAGATGGGCGCCTATAAATTGCAATCCGGGAAATTTATCCAGCAAGTGGTCTCTTGCATTTACCTGGTCTTCATATGAAGGATACTCAGGATGTAAATACATATGATATTGTGGATGCTTACTAAAATAATTTACATCGCCAGCCACAGTCATTTTTTCTATAGGCAGCCAACAATTCTTTGGCTCGCCAAGATGCCCGATCAAAGGGATATTATTTTTTACGAGGAAATCAAATACAGGCTCGAATTTGGGATTGTCAATCATTACAAAATGACCATTGCTGTCTCTTAACTCCATCCCGATGTTCTTCCATACTTTAACTGCTATTGCACCTTTTGAAAGTGAATTCTTTAAACCGGTAATAGTTTCTTCACTCCATTTATCATCATTAAAATTTTTTAGAGAAAATGTACAGGCATAATTTACTGTGCCTGGAAATATTTCTGATATTTTAGTGGCCAATGCCTGTTGTTTTTCAATTCTTGGAAATTCATCTGCTACATCCACATTTATAGTTATCAATTTGAAATTATCTTTTATTGATTGTGTTATAAAAGTTTCGTCATTCGTGTTAAGGTGCACGTGCACATCATATTTTTCAAGTGAGGTAAAATCTTCGGGGCTGTAGTATTTCATGTTATTATAAGATTTTAATGAGTTGGCTTTTTAAGTTAGGTAAGCATAAATTCCAGGAACTATTTTTTTCTGTATTTGAAGCATTATCCTATCAATTACGTCATGTGGTAATTTTAATCCGTCATTAAAACCTGGTGCCTTCAGACTTTCACCTGTTTTAAAAAACTTCCCGTGATTAACCCAGGTATCATCAGCCTGTTTTCCAGCTGATGAATCGCTTTGTGGAATAGATATGAACATGGACAATTATTTGCGGAAATTTAAAATATACTTACCGTTTTTTGAAATTAATTATTCTTTTTTGCACCACTAAAGCTGCGATTCAATTTGTGCCAGGTGCTTAAAAAGCGCAAACGTTTGCTTCATCATTTCAAACGTTTGTCTAAATATGTGGCCATTCCGGCAGGAATAAAAAGTCATTTTTGACAAAAAATTGATTAGCTTGAAAAAGATTTATCATAATCTACAATAGTTACCAGAACCCTTTCCAATAGAATATTAAATGATTTAAGCCATATATCTTTTGGCTAATGATTAGGAGTAGTTGATTTTTTTTTAAACTAATTATTTTTCTCATGAACCAACTAAAAAATCTACTGTTTATTTCCTGCCTGCTGCTGGCGTCAATAAACGTAATTGCCCAAAACAAAATCCTTAAGGGAACAATTTCATCTTCGACAGGAGATGGCGCGGTGTCCGGTGCGACCGTAACTGTAAAAGGCACTTCTAACTCGGTCGCTGCAGATCCGGATGGAAGTTTTTCAATTCCCGTCACTTCATCAAAAATTACGCTCGTTATCAGTTCTGTCGGTTACACATTGAAAGAGCAGGTGGTGAACGCGAATCAAAACAATATTTCTGTATCCCTGGAGACTGACCAAACCACGATGAGCGAAGTAGTAGTTGTAGGTTATGGCACTCAAAAGAAGAGCGATCTTACCGGTGCCATTAGTTCTATAAAAGGTTCCGATCTATCACAGCTATCTACACAACGCGTTGACCAGGCGATCCAGGGACGTGCATCAGGTGTGTATGTTTTAAATACAGCGGGCGCTCCGGGTGCAACCACAACTATCAGAGTAAGGGGAATGAATTCCATCAATGGTGGTAACAATGCGCTAATAGTAGTGGACGGATTGCAGGGAGGAAATTTGAATTCATTGAATCCGAATGATATCCAATCAATGGAAATCTTAAAGGATGCCTCTGCAACAGCAATTTATGGATCAAGGGGCGCAAACGGCGTAATCCTGATCACCACTAAAACTGGACGAACCGGCAAGCCGGTGATTGATTATGATTTTAGCTATGGCTCTCAAACGATAAGAGATAAACTTGACGTGATGAATGCATCCGATTATGCGATAACAAGAAATGCGGACAAGGCTACTCAAAATGGATCAGGCACGCCCACGCCGATTTTTAGTGAACAGCGTATAAAGGAGTTACAAAGCACAGGGGGAACTGATTGGCAGGATGTAATTTACAGGACAGCACCTATAACAAATCACCAGCTTTCAATCAGCGGTGGAACAGACAATGTGAAGTACATGGTTTCCGGAGGCTATTTGGATCAGCAAGGAATATTAGTTAACTCAGCTTATAAAAGATTTTCCTTACGCGCCAATGTAAATGCCACTATAAGCAAAGCAGTAAGCTTTGGTTTAAATTGGGCAGGTTCAAAAGAAGCAGGCAATTCACCTCCGTATGGCGGAGGTACTGCACTTAGCTTCCTGGGACAGGCCGTAAATATTGCGCCCCGCTGGGATCCCACCACTCCACCCTTCGACGCCGACGGCAATTATAACAGGGCTCCTTCCGGGTATGGCGCATACGACACCTGGAATCCTTTAGCAGCTGCGCAGGAGCCCGACATACAAAACAATACGAATAGAAATAACATCAATGCTTACCTCGACTTTAGAATTATCGAAGGCTTAAAATTGAGAGTGATGGGGGGAGCAATAATTGAGAACGGCAATAATAAAAGTTATTACAACAGTAAAACATGGGAAGGCAAACCCATCGGCGGCAAGGTTGGATACGCATCCATTGATGATGCATTGTATACATTCTATCAAAACTCTAATATCCTGACCTACGATAAAGACATCGCATCTAAGCATCATATCACTTTGATGGCCGTCGCTGAACAGCAGTATTCAAAATCAGAAAGTTCTGGATTAGTTGCTACAAAATTTACAGTTGATCAAACGGGGGCCAACGACCTCGGAGGTGCGGAACAAATAAATTCCAAATACTCTAACGTGACCGAAAGAGTTTTGAATTCCTACCTTGGAAGAATAAACTACGCATACGCTGACAAGTATTTATTGACCGCAAGTTACCGTGCAGATGGTTCTTCAGTTTTTGGAGCAAACAATAAATGGGGATATTTTCCTTCAGGTTCGGTAGCCTGGAAGATTGCAGAAGAGCCCTTTGTTAAGAATATGAATATTTTTTCCGAATTAAAAATTCGTGGCAGTTGGGGTGTTGTTGGTAACCAGGCAATCACTGCTTATCAAACGATCTCGGCTATAAACTCAGGCGCAAATTATCCGTATTCAGGAAATAGCAATACAGACCTTGGGTTTATCATTGCGAACCCTGCGAACCCGGACTTAAAATGGGAGAGTACTACACAGACAGACATTGGACTTGATGTCGCTGTATTCGACGGCAGGTTGATGGGAACGTTTGATGTGTACAATAAGAAAACAAAAGACTTACTGCTAAATCGTACGCTTCCGGGCTATACAGGGTTTTCCAGTATTATTGATAACGTGGGATCAGTGGAAAACAAAGGCGTGGAAATCTCAATCAGCGGCGATCCGATTGTTGGAAAGTTCAGATGGAATTCCGGGTTTAATATTTCCTGGAACAAAAACAAAGTATTAGACCTTGGTGAAGTTAGCAAGCTGGAATTCAGGACAACCTATGGTGGATATAGTCTAAAGAGCGGGTTCATGCAACTCCGTGTTGGTGAGCCTTTCGGACAAATGTACGGCTATGGATACCTCGGTACCTGGAAAACAAGTGAAGCAGCAGAAGCAGCCGCTTTCGGACAATTACCCGGTGACCCACATTATGTAGATGCAAATGAAGATGGAAAAATCAATTCTTCTGACGTCATGATCATTGGTAACTCTATCCCCGATTTTACTTTCGGATGGAACAACCACTTTTCGTATGATAGTTGGGATTTGACGTTTCTTGTGCAGGGTTCTAAAGGCAATGATATTTTTAACCAGGCAAGAATAAGGCTGGAGAACCCATTTGAAGGAACCAGTGTAAGATTACTGGACCGCTGGACACCGAGTAACGAGAATACAGACGTTCCGGGATTCATTGATGCAGTTACCCGGCAGAATGCAGGACTGGCAAGCAAAGTAAGCCTTGGCAGCGATGGAGGAAGATTGCAGCGCTATGTAGAAGACGGATCTTATGTAAGGTTAAAAAATATTACACTCGGTTACTTGGTTCCGACTTATCTCGTAAATAAAATTGGAGTAAAGAAAGTGAAAGCCTACGTAAGTGGGACCAATTTGCTGACATTTACTAACTACACAGGGTATGATCCTGAAGTAAGTGCCTATAATGGAAACGATGCACAAATAGGAGTTGACTTAAGCAATTATCCAACGGCCAAAATCATCACTTTTGGTCTTAACGTAACATTCTAAAACGTAAAAATATGAAACGTATTAAATATTTAATTTTCGGTTCCTTGTTACTTTCGGTAACCATATTGAATTTTGCATGCAAGAAACTTGACGAGAAGCCTATAAGTACAGTAACCCCGGCTAACTTTGGTAATTCAGCACTCCAGATTGAGGCTGGATATGCCGGTTCGATGAATTATTTATGGGACTACTGGTCAGCATATGGATATGCATATGGAAACTTTATCAATGACGACCAGCTAAATAATGGTGACCTGAACATCCCGTCCGACAATGGCGAAGATCTTTGGAAGGCTCATTATAGAGCACTGCTGAACATCAACAATGCATTAGCCTCAATCAAAAGCGGGCGTGTAGAGGGTGAAAGCCAGGCAACTCTTGAGGGCCTCGAAGCCCAGGGAAAGTTTTTACGTGCACACAACTATTTCAACCTTGTGCGTATGTTTGGTGGCGTTCCCCTTATAGTGGAAGATACTCCTGACCCCATTACGAATCCAATGCCGAGAGCTTCTGTTGCTGATGTATATGCCCTGATCGTCAGTGACCTCACTTATGCTGCGCAGCATCTTCCTACATCATGGGGTGATGCTCCTGGTAAGCCGACAAGTGGGGCAGCTAAAGGATTGCTGGCAAAAGCATATCTTACTATGGCGACTTATCCGTTGCATGAAACATCTAATTATCAAAAGGCGGCGGACATGGCGATGGAAGTCATGAGTTCCGGGGTTTACCACCTCGTTGATTCTGTAAACGAAGTCTTTAGCCTGTCAAATAAATATGGTCCGGAAATGATGTGGAGCTATAACTCTACATATGATGATCTTGCTACTGATCCTGAAATATGGACAACCGGAAATTATCTCGACGGTGGATGGGGAGACGCCGCTATTGATACATCATTCGAACACAGGTGGCCTGACCAGCCGAGAAAAGAGGCTTATCTTTTTACGCATTGGAATGGTGACCAATATTCTGATTTTCCAGAGCAGACGCCTTTCTGTAAAAAATTCTTTTTTTATATTTCTGAAGACGATTTCAATGGCTATTCTTCTATAGCAAATTTCCCGATCATCCGCTATGCTGATGTATTGCTGATCTATGCTGAAGCAGCCAACATGGCCGCAGGTGGAGGAACAGCTCCACAGAGCGCCGTAGATGCAATTAACCAGGTAATAGAGAGAGCTAATGGCTACGTGCCAAATACAAGCCACCCATTGTTAACCACTTCAACGGCAAAGGCCGACTTTGATGCAGCCGTGATACAGGAGCGGAACTGGGAATTCGTGTTTGAAGCATGCGACCGTTGGTTTGATATCTGCAGGAAAAGAATATTGGATGATCCGAATGTTACTGTGCGTGCTTCCGACCGGGCAAACTTTTCTGAGGATGATTACTTATTCCCGATCCCGGAAACTGATTTAAGGTTAAATAATTTGCTGCAGCAAAACCCTGGCTATCCGACACCGTAGCAGGACGATGTGGAGAAGACATACATTTTGGTGAATGGGATTTTATAACAATCCCTTACAAGGAAACTGGCAGAAGCGAGTGACCTGATATTTTCACTTGACCTGAAGAGACTAATGATGCCTGGAGACATTTCAAAATTTCTGAAATTGAATAAAAAAATAAAGGCTCCCTTCATCTTTTTACTTCTTAAATTGTATCTTCTATGTGCTGTTTTTCTTTTTCAAGCATGCAAATCTAAAATAGAAACGACCAAACAATCAGTTGATGATCCGAAATGGGAGAAGCTGGGGCCGGGAGGAGGAGGGGCTACCTTTATTCCTACATTTTCCTATGACTCGCCCGATGATTTCCTATTGCGTTGCGATATGACGGGCTCCTACCTTACGAAAAACGGCGGCGATTCCTACCAGCAGATAAATTTTGCGAACGGAGCATCTTCATACGCATACGATCCACTTGATACAAATACTATTTACATCGGATCAACTTTCTTAAACCGTTCAACCGATGGTGGTAAAACATGGAAGCGTGTATTTCCTGACCCTTCCGATGTCACAAAAGAAATGTATCATGGTGACCATGCCGAACTCAGTATCGAAACCACGGATGCTTCACTGTATAAGGGTGACAGTCGTATAGGTGCAATTCGCGTGGATCAGGTGCATCCGGGAAGTTTGTTTATTAGCATGGGATCGTTCCTCATTTACACTTCCGACTCATGTAAAACGTGGAAAAAAGAAATCCTCGAAGAGCCCATAATTTCGTTTTATACAAATGCTTCCAGTGCAAAAGATGAGTTGTTCATTTTTACAGAAAACAAGGTGTATACTTTCAATAAATCTTCTCATAAACTTAAACACAAGGACCTTCCAAAATCCATTTCTCCTGTATTTTCATATACATCAGGAACATTTTCCAAAACCGATAAAATAATAATCTACGCATTGCACCAGGATCCTACACAAGAGATCAATGGGGAATTTGGATATACCGAAGTCTGGCGATCAGAAGACAAAGGGGAAACCTGGAACAGGATCATGGATACCGTAATCACAAACGTGTCATCGGGAATGAAACCCAGTTACTCAATGATCTCCTGCGCCGAAGCGGATGCTGGCCAGGCGTATGTGGTTTGTAACCGGTACGAAGAAAAAAAGAACGATAAAATGTTGTACTGGTATGGAGCCTTAAAAACAAACGACGCAGGAGTAAGCTGGAATTGGGTTTGGAAAGGTGGCGGTGGATCGGGACAATATGGAGTAAAAGATGGAATAGGAGTTTCCAATCTCAAAGACGCATGGGTTGAAAAAGCTTTCGGTGGAGAATATATTCGATTAATGGATGTTGGTGTTTACCCGGCTGATGGTAACGTGGCTATCGTAACGGATTGGTATCGTACCATGAAAACAATGGATGGTGGTAAAACCTGGAACCAGGTGTATAGCAACCCCATGAATGACGGAACCTATGGCAGCAGAGGTTTGGATGTCACAACAACTTACGGTGTTCACTTTGATCCGTTTGACAGCAACCATGTTGCTGTAAGCTATACTGATATTGGCTATCACCATTCTTACAATGGAGGCAAAAGCTGGACCAGGTCAGTAGAAGGTGTGCCTGTTGAATGGGTGAATACTTGCTACTGGATGGTATTTGATCCGATAGTCAAAAACAAAATATGGTCAGTATGGTCTGGCATGCATGATATTCCCCGTGGCAAGATGACTCGTAATCCGGGATGGAAGACACATGCAAAGGGAGGCGTTTGCATTTCTGAAGACGGTGGAAAAACCTGGACACCCAGCATTGAAGGTATGGGAACTAACTCCCCATCTACATCTATTGTGTTGGATAAGAAATCACCGGAAGAAAATCGCACATTGTATGTGACCGTTTACAATAAAGGAGTTTTCAAATCAAATGATGGTGGCAGAAACTGGCAATTAAAAAACAATGGTCTTGATGAAAATACATGTGCATTTGAATTAACCCTCGCTGACAATGGCAATTTGTTTTTGACCGTAAGCCCTACACCTGCATATAGGAATGGAAAGAAAGGACGTGAATTTTTTCCTGGCGCAGTTTATAAATCCGCGGATGGAGCGGAAAATTGGACTAAACTAAATGTATCTCCCGGCTTATTGTTTCCCAATGGTATTTGCGTAGATCCCAAAAACCCAAACAGGGTTTACCTCGCATGTTGGGCAGGCATAGACCTCAGCGATCTTATTGGCGGTGATGTGGCAAGGGCTACAGGAGGCAATCAATCTCTCGACACAAAAGGAGGTATTTTTCTCTCCGAAGACGGAGGCAATACCTGGAAATCAATTTTTGATGAAGATCAGTACGTGTATTATGTTACGGCCGATGAGCATCATTCCGGCAGGTTATACTGTAATACATTCAATATGGCTGCATACCGTAGCGACGATTACGGGAAAACCTGGAAGAAAATAAACGGATATGATTTTCATTGGGGCCACCGTGTCATAGTGGATAATAATGATCCTGAAAGTATTTATATAACCACTTTTGGTTCCAGTATATTACATGGGAAACCCCTGACAGATTAATAACAGACATTATAAAATGAATTGCATCGGGAACTCTTTAATATCAATTAGCAAATATGGTTTTACGTGCAAAACCTTTGCCTTTTTATTTGCATTTACCTGGGTTATTGGCTGTACATCAGACATGGGGAAAAAAATGGATGCAGGCTATGTAGGCATAAATACCGGTGACCGAAAAAATTCCTGGGAAACGATTGGGTATGGAGGCGGAGGTGCTATGTTTTATCCTGAGGTAAGTCCTTTTAATCCGGGTTTTGCTTTTGTAAGCTGCGACATGACCGGAGCATATGTTACCTATAATGGCGGGGAATCATGGAGGATGTTTAATCTTCATAGCCCGGTTCATTTCTATGTTTTTGATCCCCTGGATTCCAATACCGTATATGCGAATTCCATAGCCTTATTCAAAAGTACTGACAAAGGTGTTACATGGAACCTGCTTTATCCCTCGCCTTCCGAAACCACCGGCCTGGTATCAAAAGGAGATCACGCCCAAGAGGTGGTGGTTACCAGGGACAGTACGATAAGAGAGGTTCAGGCACTTGCAGTTGATCCTGAAAACTCAAAAAAATTATATGCTGTCATATCGGTAGATAAAGCTATTGCCCTATATGTTTCCGATGATGGCGGATTAAAGTGGACGAAAGAAAAAGATATGGAAGGCAGGGCAAAAAATATATACGTCATCCCATCCTCTCCAAAAGACAACCGTACCCTGTATATAACCGGAAATAATAGTATAACAGTACGGGATAGTGGAAAGTGGAAAATGAATAACGGCCCGGAGGGAGTAAATATGCTTACCCATTTTGCAGGAGGCTTTGATAAAAACAGGAATAAGTATATTATTTATGCTATTTCCGGAAAATCATATTTTGATCCTGGTGGAAATAGATCCGGCATTTATTATTCTGAAGATGGAGGTGCATCCTGGCAAAACAGGCAGGATGGTCTTACCGCATTTAATATGAAGGGTGCTGATTTACCTGAATGGAGAACCATTGCCACCTCTTCTGATCATCCCGAAGTGCTGTACGTTTCTTATGATAACATGAAAGCAAATAAGGATACAACTTTTATCGGAGTAGCAAAGAGTGAAGATTTCGGAAAAACATGGACGTTGCCCTGGAAGGATATTATTAAAAAGAATGGCAATGTTCCTTCAGCAAATTTTGAGAGCGGCTGGATAAATCAACGTTTTGGCCCTACCTGGGGGGAGAACCCTTTTTCTATAGGGGTGTCGCCGGCTAATCCTGATGTTTGCTATACTACCGATTTTGGCCGGACAGTCAAAACAGCCGATGGAGGCAAAACCTGGCAGCAGGTGTACACCAGGAAAAAACAGGTTGCAGGTTGGACATCAAGAGGACTGGAAGTAACCACGGGTTATCAGATCCTTTCTGATCCTTTTGATAAAAATCATGTATTTATTTGCAATACCGATATCGGCCTTATGGAAAGTAAAGATGGAGGAGTAAGTTGGGAAAGTGCTACAAAAAATAATGGTATACCGCGTAAATGGCAAAATAGTATTTACTGGCTTGAATTCGACCCGGAGGTAAAAGGAAAAGCCTGGGCAGCAATGAGCGACGTACATGACTTACCAAGGCCTAAAATGTTTCGAAAGAATGGAATCAAAGGCTATGAAGGTGGCATTGTGGTTACGGAAGATGGAGGAAAATCATGGAAGACAATAAGCGAAGATATCGGGGAGGCTGCGATCACTCATGTACTGGTCGATCCTTCCGGTAGTAGAGATGCAAGAACTTTATATGCCTGTGCTTTTGGAAAAGGAGTTTATAAATCTGTGGATGGAGGGAAAACATGGAAGCAGCAAAATAAAGGAATAACCGGAAACGAACCCTTCGCCTGGCGAATAACCCGGAGGGATAAAGACGGTGCATTGTTTCTCATAGTAAACAGGAGAAGCGACGATGGTAGTATAGGTAATGCCGGAGATGGTGCGGTTTATCGATCTGATGATGATGCTGAAACGTGGAAACCGGTTACTCTTCCCCGTGGAACTAACGGTCCCATGAGTATAATGGCGGATGAAGAAAATAGCGGGAGACTTCTTTTGTCTGCATGGGGCAGGGCTACAAAAGATAAATTTTCACCTGATATCGGAGGAGGTATTTTTTTATCAAAAGACGATGGCAAAACATGGACTCCCGTTCTTCAGACAGACCAGCATATTCATGATATAACATATGATCCCCGAAATAAAACCTATTATGCATGTGGTTTTGGCGGGTCGGCATATAGGTCGGAAAATAAAGGTGAAACATGGTCGCGTATAAAAGGATATAATTTTAAATGGGGTAAAAGGG
This sequence comes from Chitinophagaceae bacterium, assembly GCA_046593045.1. GTDB lineage: Bacteria > Bacteroidota > Bacteroidia > Chitinophagales > Chitinophagaceae > Ginsengibacter. Next base: position 12,769 of record JBKJRY010000442.1, read on the forward strand.
TTGACATGGATCCATCGGACCCGGAGAAAATATTTATTATAACATTCGGAGGAGGTGTATGGCACGGGCCTGCCCGGGGAGATAAAAATTCTAAGGAAGATATAGTTACGCCGGTTTTAGCCTACAAATTATCACGAGGTAAGTCTATCGGTATAATTGATCGCTCCTGGTTAATCTTAAATTATTAATTTAGATATGAAGATAAAGCCCATTAAAATTACCTCTGAAGCTAAATTGATTTCTTCTTTAATTATTAAAATAAACGGAATATGAAAAATTTGGGACGCTATATTTTATGCATTTTCTTATTGACAGGCTTACATGCATCCGGGGAAGATATTAAAGATTTTGAAAAACATTTTAAGCTGATGCCGAAGCCCCAGAAGATTGAATTGCTAAATGAGAAAGGACTTACTGCTACGTCTCTTCAGTCCATATATTTAGAGGGAGCAGCAGCCAGGCCTGTGTTAAGCGGCCTGTTGGCGAAACTGCCCCTGGCACAGAAACCTGCCCAGGGTGTATTGATCCTGCATCTATCAAACGAAAAGAATATCCCGTCATCTAATGAAGGATATATCATTGAAGTCAGGAATAACCAGGTAACGATCAGTGCCAGGGATCAGCCGGGATTGTTTTATGGATGCCAGACATTACTTCAGTTATTAGAAGATGCACAAGATCAGCATATCATCATTCCCGCATGCAGGATTACGGATTTTCCGGACATTGCATACAGGGCAATTCATCTTGATTTGAAGCACCATGTTAATACCGGCGACTTCTATTACAAAATGATGGATCAGCTGGCAGTAATAAAAATAAATGCGGTAATTATAGAATTTGAAGATAAGCTTCGATATCGCGAAGCATCGTTGGTAGGATCCGGAAATGCTGTCTCTGTTGATGAATTTGCTGCGATCAGCAGGTATGCCAAAGACCGTAATATAGAAATTAGCCCGTTAATACAAGGACTAGGCCATG
>JBKJRY010000447.1:0-8353 GCA_046593045.1 Chitinophagaceae bacterium
TTACGGTCGCCGGGCGTGAGTGTTTTTGGGCCTACATAACGATTTGCCATTTCATCCGCTCCCACCAATTCCCCAAAAAGGAAAAAGTTTCTTTTGCCCAATTTATAAGCATACTCCCGCACATACGCAGAAAACCGGCTAATGGCTGCCTCGCCCATGTGCTTTACCGCATCGAGGCGAAAGCCGTCTAGATCCAACTCCCTGATCCAATAGCAATGAATAGCAATTAATAATTCTTGCACTTCAAGAGCTTCCTTAGACTCGTCGTTTTTAAATGCCTTTAGCCGGAAAAAATCCCCTTCCCGAGTTTCGGGATACTCGTCAAAATTTTGTATCTGTCCTTTACGCCCATATAATGAAGGATTACGCAACTCTATTGGCTCAGGACTTTTTTCGTAACGCCAATTTTCAAAAGGAAATTCCATTCCCTGGTAATAATAATAATCTCTATTTTCCGGGTAACTCCAGTTATCGCCGCTATGATGAAGCACTATATCAAGGAAAACCCGAATTTCATAACTATGCGCCCTTTCGACGAGGTCCTCCAAATCGGCTTTTGTACCAAACCTTTCATCTATTTCCATGTAATTTTCTATTGCATAGCCATGGTATGCCTCAGGGTTATTTTTAAAAACGGGACTAAGCCATATAGCAGTGCAGCCAAGGTTTTTTATATAATCAAGATGATTAAGAATGCCGCGAATAGTACCTCCGCATTGCTTAGTTAATTGCTCACTATCGCCAAAACCGGAGTGCCGGGTATCGAATTCTATGGTATGTCTTTTATTGTTATCGTGAAAACGGTCAACCAATAAAAAATAAATAAACTCTTCACGCCATTCGCGATGGCAGTTTACCCAATATTTTTTCCCTGGTTTTGGGGAAAGGTCTATGTCTTTAATTGATTTCATATCATAAGTTATTTCATCAGCTTTTTTAAAATTTTACCTGGCTACTTCTTATTTTTAACTCTCACAATTTCTACAGAACACTTTGCATGAGATGCCACTGCCTGGGAAACTGAGCCAAGCAGAAAACGTTTTACAGCCCCATAACCATGAGAGCCTACAATAATTAAATCCGCTTCCAATTTTTCGGCTTCGTCAAGTATCACACTTTTTGGGGAACCATTTATTATTGCTGTTGTAACAGCCAGCGCCGGATTTTTCATTTGCAAAACTTTCTCCGCGCTTTCTATATTATCCTTAGCCTTTCCCATAGCCATCCGCGTCGCTTCAGCATAATATTCGTTCATTTCTCCCATAGGGGCATTGCCTGGTATAAATACGATATTATCTATAATTGAAAGAATGTGCACACTACTTTCGGGCGGATAAGGCCTGTTTGCAATTTCTTCAAGAGCTGTCTGGCTGTAGGCAGAGCCATCTGTTGCAAATAATAGTTTCATAATAATTTCATTTTATTTATTTATTTATTTATTTATGTTACATCAACATGCTTTGATATGACATTTTCATTCCACTTACAATTTTTCCTCAATACTTGATATAATATTAGCCTTTTCATTTTCAGATCATTTAATAAAACTTTTGTTTTACCCCCAAACTTTCATTTGTTTTCAGAATTGATTTCTGAGCATTTTGTTCAATTCCTGTCAGTGCCCTTATCGCATCAATGGTTTCCGGAATCACGATGGCCTGGTTGTCCACCACATAGGCGTAAAACAATTCATCACCCTGTACTTTCAGCATATCTTTCCACAAGGCCACTTCATACATATCGCCATATGGGCGGTTTAATGCCAGCATCAATTCTTTAATGACGTTATTAGCCTGCAACCCTTCACCATATTCAATCATAGCTATTCGTGTTGAATTATTAAATGCTTCCAGTACTTCTTCATTTGTTGCCTGCCTGGTCAATTGCACATTCCAGTAATGAAGATGGCTTAAAGTTTCCGGCACTTTCACTGCTGCGGTAATTACATCAAGAGACGGATCAACACTTTGTGCATCTGGTCCCTGGTGGCTTGGTATATCCTTTTCTGGCACAAGTGTATTCATGATGCCGTTGAGGTGACTTTCCCACGGATCGGTAGCCCTGCGCAATAAAGTGCCTCTTGCTTTTTTCAGCAATCCGGCTTTTTTTAATGCAGTAAGTGTACGCACAATAGAAGTCGTATTGCAGGAAACCACACGGGTACTTTCGCGGCCGAAAGCTGTTTCATAATTGTTTTCAGCGCTGAAAGAATGGCCGGTAGTTGCATGTTTCTCACCGCCCTGTACAATATACTTTTTACCCATTCTTCCATATTGTGAAATATTTTGTGCAGCAATTTTTTTTGGGGTACAATCCACCACAATATCTGAAGCGTTCAGCAGCGACACCAGGGTGCCCTGCACATTGATACCAGCGTCTTTCATGTTGTTCTTAATTTTTTCATCAAATGCAAAAACCGGGTATTTATTTCTTTCGGCTATTCGTATGCGCCAGTCAGTAGTTACATCACAAACACCTGCCAGCTCCATGTCGTCCTGAAGTGTTACTGCATCGGCTACACGCTTGCCAATAACGCCATATCCATTTACTGCTACTTTAATTTTTTTCATTTGTCTTATTTTACTTTCAAATAATTATCCAACCAAGCTTTAGTATGAAAGCCCTTTCATGGGCAACGGGAAAATAAAATCAATCAGCACATTGTGGTGTGCTTTAGATACATGGTCTTTGAATGATTTCATACTTCGGTGCATAGCTGAAGTATAATCCTCTCCCAGCTTCAATATTATTTTTTCAAGTTTCACTAATTCATATTTTATAGTAGCTTCCCTCCTATCTCTGCCCTCAGGTAAATTTTTATTAAGCATTTCCAGGTTATTTTTAAATACCTTATCGGCTTCTCTATAAAATTCTTTCAGTAGCGGGTCAGCCGAAAAAGTTTTTATATGCTCCAGTTTGAAAGCTTCTTTTTTCTCAGCCTTATCAAGCAGCCCATCATTATTGGCTGCAAGGAGGGATATGTAGGCAGGAAATTTAAGAAGCGCTTCCTTTTCATCTTTTGTAAGTGTATTGAACTGTTTCATATTTTTCTTTTAAACTCTTATTTATCCCGTCGATATTTAATACAAACCATAATGGCTCACTCTTTTTGATTTAATCTTCCAAACCACGCTTACGAACAATTTCTACCGAACAATTGGCGTGCAATGCCACAGCATGGGAAACCGAACCGATCAGAAAACGTGATAAGGCTCCCTGGCCATGTGAACCAACCACAATTAAATCAGCATCGAACGTCTCTGCTTCATTTAAAATACCGCGTTTCGGAGATTCATTAATCACTTTGGTGGATATTGATAAAGCCGGATTTTTTTCTTTTATGATTTCAGAGGCAATCTTAACGGCATTTGCCGCAAGATCTATGGCGGTATAGCCGGCTTCTTCATAACCCCCAGCCAGGCCGCCCATTTGGGCTGGTTCGGAAACTATGATTGTTGTGAACTCGTACACTGATAATACAAGCACTTGCGTGCCCGCAGGGAACGGCCTGTTGGCAACTTCCTCAACAGCAGCGTTGCTATGTACCGATCCATCTGTTGCTAATAATATTTTCATGAGTTTTGTTTTTTTTAAAAGATTCTATCATGTCTTAATAAGAATTGAACTTCTAATTATTGATTGTAGTTTTATTTATCTTCTTTTCATTTTAGGTTCATTAATTAAATCTTAAAGTGAGATGTATTTGGAAACATTAATTTTTACTCCTTAATTCTAAAATCAGCCTACGGTAAAAGCATATTTCATTTCTTTTCATTTCTTTTTTATTTTTATTGTGTTTCTATCCGGAATACGAACTATCTCCACAGAACATTTTGCATGGAGTGCTACTGCCTGAGAAACTGATCCCAGCAGAAAACCAGCGATGGCTCCATGGCCATGTGACCCAACAACAATTAAATCGGCTTCAAATTTTTCGGCTTCATTTAGGATAACGCTTTTGGGAACGCCTTTGATAACTGTAGTAGATATAGAAAGTTTTGGGTTCTTCTTGCGTAAAGCAGCGGCTGCATTTTCAGTTGCATCCTCCGCCCTTTTTTGTAAATCCTTCTCGACCTCAACATAATATTCGTTGGATATACCGACTGGATCAACATTCATTGTGTGTGGAGACCTATCATATACAGAAATAATACGTACTTCGGTATTGGGAGCGAAGGCTGTGCCTGAAAATTTTTTAACCATTTCTTTGCTATGCGAAGAACCATCTGTTGCTAATAATATTTTCATTGAATTTTTTTTTGTGGAGATGCCATATTTATAGAAATTTTATTCGATAAAAGAGGTTGCTTCATGTACCGTCATCATAGAGGTACACATATTTATAGTTTTTATTTTTGGCTATTTTGTCCCAGTGAATATGTTCATACAGGCCGGACCAATACATTCCAAATGTGAAACCAAACAACAATTCTTCCAGGGGCACTCCTCGTATAAGCACTCCCGTGAGTGCAGGCAGATTCCAGTGAGCTTTTACATATCCGGGGAAAAATAGCAGGATGCTACCGAAATAGAAAAAGTATAACAGCATAAACAGCAAGCCGCCTATCCATATTTTTCCTTTTAAATCAGGCCGGCAATATAATGTTGCCAGGGCACCTGTGAAAAGAGCTATGATGCCACAATAAATATGATTGAGCCTGGTTGTAATACTTAATAGAAGAAATATAACTGCGGGCACCATTAATATATAAGTATGCAAGCGGTGCCTGCGTTGATTTTTTTCTTCCATATTCATCCCGGTTTCCAAAACGGGGAACAAAATCCTGTATAGTATAGCGCCTATTCCACCAATGGCAAAAGAGAAGATAAAACTTTCTATATCAAAGCCTGTCTTTTGAGCCAGGCTGAATAGCGACGGAGGTGACCAATAACCAGGTACAAATAAAGGTTCTGTAAAGCCAAACAACATGGTTGCCAGGCTTACCGGCAACATTATTTTTCTAAAATCCTTTTTCAGGGGATAGATTATTACCCAAAGACCAAGAATAATCAGAGACCATATTAACCAAACGTGTTGCATCCCTTTTTTTATTTTTAGAATTATTTGATGTACCCGTGTTCGAGATTAAGAATAGAATTCCTGTCGTCAAACTGGTTATTAAATATTTTACTAAATGTATAGGCAATGCCTGCCTGAAAACGATGCTGGCTTTCGCCGAGCAGCGGTATTAATTCTCCATTATTTTGATTGTATCTGTATTGAAAAAGCAAATCGAAATTGTTGCCAATGCGATAGAAAAAATTAGAAATGAACATCCACTGGTTTGTGTTATTACCCACATTGGAAAATTTTTTATAGCCAAACCCTGCTGATACCTGGTACCGGGGCCTTTCCAGCTATCTATTCAGGTAACGCAGCATACCAAAATAAGAGGTGCCTTTGGTGCGTGTATAACTATCATAATCTATTATATCTTTTACTTCATCCAGGCCGAAGTTCTGAATCACCTGCGTTTTAAGGTCAATAAAATGCACAGGGTCGGGTTTTAAATTGAATGTGGCGGCACCAACAAGGTTGGTGAGTGTTTTTTTACTGCCATCATTCATTTTAACCGGAGTATTGATAAAGTTATTTACACTAACTCCTATTTGCTGAAGTACATTGCGATTCCATACCTGGCTTTGCGGCACACGGTACACAAGGGAACCGCCCAGTCCGTTTATATCAAGCTGATTAGGATTTTGAAAATCCATGTAATTTTCTCCGTGAAAAGTGGCATAAATTCTTTGATCAAAAATATGCGTGTATTCCAGAACGTTAGCATATTGATTATCCTGCGTATTAATACCGGTTGAAAAGGGGTTAAGCACATAATTATACTGTAAGGCATCATCATCCCTGAAGGTGGAAAACTCAGTAAGCCTTGTTTGGGAAGTGGTTCTGCCTAATTTAATTATGTTCTTCTTGTTTTCAACCTTCAGCATTACCTGGTTATAAAATACCTGACCCAGGCCAGAGTTAACATCGGGAAATGTAAACCCCAGCACCATTTGTCCCCGCCACCCCTTGTACAATTTTTGGCTTACACCCAGCATAAGATACGAATCAGAAAAGTCGGTGAGGGCCTTGTCGCCTTCGTTAAGCACAGGTATATTTAAAGATGCCGTTCCTTTATTATTGTAGTAGTTACCGGTGGTAATTGTTTTAAACCCAATTTCTATCTGCGGAAGCACTTCCTCTCCTTCATTTTGTGCCTGGGCAACAAAGGTTGAAATAATTAAACCCAGCATAGAAATAATAATTCTCTTTCGCATTATTACTAAATTTTTATTCTGTTTATAAAATATTTATTCGTCCAATGCTATCTTGGGTAACTTGTCTTCCCCAAAAAGCATCTTTTTCATATTCATATTGCTTTTGCCCATATCCATATCCTTCCCTTCATGTTTATTCATATCCATTTTTTGCATTCCGTTAAACATGGTGTTCCCACTATATTTTGAGATGATTAATTCATCAGCAGGTAAATCTTCATATACCAATGCCAGCAGGTTTCCACCTGGATAAAGTCCGTTATTGGTCACTTTGCGGGTATCATGATCATGGAAAGTCCAGATGCCGCGGCTGTTCCCTTCGATGATAATGTCGTAGGTTTTGCCCGGTGTAAGGGCAACCGTATTTCTCTGCCACGGCTGTGGTAATGGAAGCCCGTCATCCGCCACCATCCAAAAATCGTGGCCATGCAAATGAAGATGATGATCCACCGCTCCTGCATTGATAAGCCGCACCCTTATTTTTTCTCCCGACTTTATAAATAAATTAGGCGTGTCCGGATATGACTTTCCATTGACGGTAAACCAGTTGGCTTCGGGTAAATCTGCGGGGGCCCGCCTGGATAGTGTGTACGGTGGTTTGTATCCATTTTTCAGCGCCTCGTCAAATTGTTTATGATCATCAAATACAGACCAGCGTTCATGATCAAAGCGGCCTTCTTTCATCAGGTAACTCCGTTCCTTCATGCGGGTAAGCATGCGATCCATTTCGGTACGGATAAAATTTACATCATGCGATGAATAAACAAGCGTGTACTCCCTGTCATAATTAAATTGCTTTTTGATAGGGTCTGCCGGATCTTCTATTATTATACTGCCATACATACCGGCCTGCATGTGCATCAACGTGCCCCAATGGCAATGATAAAAGTGAGTGCCTGCAGGTTTGGCTTCAAATTCATACACGAATTCATTATCGGGCATTACAGGAAGCTGGGTTACGAAAGGAACACCATCCATGCGCCAGGGTACATGTAAGCCGTGCCAGTGTATGGTGTGGTTAAGGCCGGTTTTGTTTTTAAACTTCACCCGGATATTATCTCCATATTGCACCCTGATTTCGGGGCCTGGAATCATATCATTAAATGCCAGGGTATGATATTGAAACCCCGGAGCAGGTTCATGAACTTTTATATCGAGGTAAAGCTCAAACTCTTTCCAGTCACCTACTTTTTTGAAGGGGATAGGAGATGGAAATTTTGATCCGGAATTATTTATCGTTTCTTTCGCTAACAGATTACCGGGGAAAAACACCACGCCGGCTGTGCTTAACGCTCCGGTAGCTAAAAATTTACGTCTGTCCATTCTTAAAGTATTTTATTATTTTTCTTAAATAATAGTGCATTATAAAATCCCGCAATGCAGGCTCCAACCAGCCAGCCGAGAACAAATGTTTTAATAATACCCACTCCGGCTTCCCACAGTGGTACATGCATTCGAACTATTGATGACACATCGAGCCCGTGGATTAGGCTGTTAAAGAATTTTATAGTTCCTCCCTGGCCAACAGTTGCCATCACGACTATACAGCCCAGGTATAGCAAAGCGCCGGTAAGGCCCGTTGCAAAGCCAAATTTTTTTACATTAATGTTGGTGTCCATGACTTCCTGTTTTAGTTGTTTCTGAATTTTGTTGTTTTTGCTCATGGCTGTGCCCCCCATGTTGATGCATCGGCATGAGCAAGTGGCATGCAAACATGGTCAATATAAATATGAGCAGGGTAGTGCCGGAGCCCAACCCCATTACCGGTGCAAAAAAAATCAGCAAAAGAGGAAGGCCGCAGCCAATAATCATCCAGAGAATATGATTTTTTTTCATTGTATTTTATTTAATAGGTATCGCCATTTTACTAACGACTTACTATTTTGATCTGTCCGTTTGGTTTTAGTGGTGGCTATTATTATCATTAGTTTTTATACTGTCCTGTTTCATGCTATCATTCATCATCATCCTGGATTTATTCTTGTTCATCATCATCTGATGCATATTTTTATTCTCCTTCAACTGCTTACCAAAGGAGAGATGGTACTTCGGGAGTGATTAAATTGTGATTCATCAA
>JBKJRY010000014.1:0-17303 GCA_046593045.1 Chitinophagaceae bacterium
TTTTGAAGGGCATCAATATCTTTCCATATCCCAAATTTCGCAAACATCGAGAACCATAGGTAATGAGTTTCAGAGGGAGGGAATAATAAATATATCCCTCCCTCTGAAACTCATTACCTATGGTTCTCGATGTTTGCGAAATTTGGGATATGGAAAGATATTGATGCCCTTCAAAAGTCAACCAGTTCCAAACCGGATGCAACTCTTTTTACCGGCACATATAATGATCCATGGTTTGGTGATGTTGTAATAAGCATTAAAAACGGAAAGCTTTGGTTTGATTCAAAGCGGTCTTATTTACTTACCGGTCAGATGCTGCCCTACAAAGGGAATACTTTCATCGTGAAATGGAATGACAGGAGTTTTGATGCTGATGCGTATGTAATGTTTGAGCTTGATAAAGATGGTAAAGCATCGGGGGTAAAGATGAGCGCTATCTCGCCACTTACTGATTTTAGTTTCGACTTTCAGGACCTGGATTTTAAAAAAATAAAATAATTTTTATTATTCTATCCGGCATTAGGCCGCTTATTCAATAAAGCGAAATAATCAAGATCAATAAATTGTTCATTTTTAAATTCACATTCTTTAAGAGTGCCTTCATATTCAAAACCTTGTTTGCTAAGTAATTTTTTACTTGCGATATTATCCACTTCAACAGTTGCTTCTATCCTGTGAAGGTCAAGCGTATCAAAAGCATGCTCTATAATTAATGGAAGCACCTCTGTCATAATTCCCTTTCCCCAATTGTCGGGCAGCAGCCAATAACCCATCTCAGCTTTTCGATGCTCCTTATTAATATTATTGATACCGCAGGCTCCTGTTAATTTTTCTTCACCCATAAAACTTATACCCCACCAAATACCGGTGCTGGTTTCTAATAAATTCTCGTACCAATCCATTTGTTGTCGCGTATCAGCGAAGGTGCCGTAGGATACTCCATAATACTGTATAACATTTTCATCAGAGAGTCCTTCAAAGATTTGTTGCTGATCTGCCGGGAGAATTTCCCTAAGCATACACCTGCTGGTAATTATTTCAGGAAACATATCTTACTAATTATATTCTCCATTGATAATATTATTTTATTGCACCGGAGAAGGCCAGTTAATAAGGGAAAGACTGTATAATACTACATCTGCATCATGTGGATCTTTATTATGATCGTCCAATATAAATCCAAACTTCTTTAAAAGCTGCACCGATTTTACATTGCCTGGGTGAACACCTCCTAAGATGGTTTGTAACCCCAGTTGCTTAAACCCATGTGAAATAATTGTCGGGATTATTTCCTGCATAATTCCTTTGCCAAAATATTCCGGAAGCAACGCATAACCTATTTCTGCAATAGTTTTTTCTTCGTCAAAATTCCATAAACAAATAGTACCTGCTAATTTCTCTTTTCCACTATATACTATTGCCCAGTAAAGGAATTCCCCTTCTGCAATTCCATTATCTATTTTTTTTATAAATTCCCGTGCATCGTCTATTGTCAAAGCCTTCTCCATAGCGGTGTATCGCAATACCCTTTCATCTGAGCGAATTAAAAATATTTCATTATTATCATTGATAGAAAGAGGCCTTAGCAGAAACCGTTCTGTTTGTAACACAGGACATTTATCAACATAATTTTTTGCCATAGATTTTATCAGCATCTTTTAATCATTTACCTCAACCAATTGCATTTTTCTCAATCTTTGTTTCGCAACATTTATAGGAGCATCTACCTACGACAATAAAATCTTTCCGATATCCTCCCATGTATCGACCCGCGTGTGATTGCCGGGGCTTGCATGTTTGTTATGTGGTTGGGTAAATAAGAAAGTTTCACCTGTAAAAAAATCAAGGTTTTTGAAATGGTCGTCAATCATAATATCGGCGTTTATGATTTCTTTTGAACCACAAAAAACCATTTGTTTCCATGTAATAAACGGAAAGTGGTCATTCAACCATAATTGTTTTTCGATAAGACTCAGGGGAAATTCCGTCGCTGCAGATACAATGAATAAATTATATTTTTCATTAATCATTTTAATATATTCCTGGCAGCCACTCATTAACGGCGCATGACGAAAAAAGCCCTCAGAATTTACATGTTTTAATATGCCGGGAAATGCTTCTCTTTCAGGTATTCCTTCGGTATCCGCAAGAGTAATAGAGGTACTGAATTCATCATTATGCAATTTAATAAGCTGGGTATACACATCAGCTAATACACCATCCATATCTATCGCAATTTTTTTCATATTCATTTGATCATTCGATATTATGCAAAAAAACCTTAGTTGGTCGTCCGCAATTTTAGTAAAATATTTTTGATCGCGAAGGTAAGATTTATGACTTCAATTAATATGCGGGTTGTTAATAAAGATTAATAAGAGATGCTGATTAGCTTGTAGAATATGTAATCAAGTCAGGACAGAAATTCAAAGGAACCTTCAGGGATATACTATCCGTGTATGGCCAGTTGGTGATTTATTTTACTCACCAGTTCACTGATATCAAAAGGTTTAGCAATAAAATCATCCGCATCACAAACTTTTAAAATCTCTTTAAAATTGGAATGCGCTGAAAACATTACAACAGGTATATCTTTAGTAGCGGGATTTTGTTTGAGAATATTACAGATATCTCTTCCATCACTTCCTGAAAGAAATACATCCAATAATATAAGTTGGGGAGAATAGTCAACAGACTTTGTCAATGCTTCGTCGCCGTTGGGTGTGATAATCACTTCAAATCCGTTTATTTGTAACAGTAATTTTAGGATCTTAAGAATATCCTTGTCGTCATCCACTACTAATATCCTCTTCATACCAAAAAGGCTGCAATAACTAAACCATCTAATTAATTCCTAATGTATGACATAAAAACAACCCGTTTTCCCATTATTTTAAAAAAAAGCACCTTTTTAGCGATTTTTTTACAAATATATTTCCCCAGAAATGTAAAGTTTTCCACTAAAATGCCCATAATACAATACATTTTTAACAGACGGAAAAAAACCTTCGCGTGGCAGGAATTTTATTAAATACGTTGCCCGGTGTGATACTTTTGATGGAGTTAAGAAGTAATCGACATCTCGGCACATTCCTGTTGTACCGAAGTAAGGGATGCCTTGTATATAACCTTGCTTCCAACAATCAATACTATAAAACTTATTACAGCGCAAGCAGCCATAACACCTGACATAGGAAGCGCGGTTTCATTATGTAATAAGCTCACCAATGCTGATGTAAAAGCTCCTATTCCTAATTGTATTGCTCCCATTAATGCTGAAGCCCTTCCCGCATTTTTTGTAAAAGGTGCCATTGAAAGCGCTGATGAATTTGGAAATGTAAAGCCCTGGCAGCTAAGAAATATAAATATTAAAAATATACTCGAGAATAATCCAACAAAATTAAAAATGCTGCCAATAAATAATATAAGGCCTGAGATACCTTGACAAAATAAAGCAACCCTGATGATTTGCTCACTTGTATACTTTCTGAGCATTAGCGTATTGACCTGGCTGGCGGTGATAAGACCAGCGGCCACAATCGCAAAAATCCAACCGTATTGCTGGCCTGTTACATGGTACAATTCCATAAATACATGGGGCGAGCCGGCTATATAGGCGTAAAGCCCTGCCGCGGCTATGGAACCGGTAAATGCATAAGTATAAAACTGGGGAACTTTTACGATTTCTAAAAAGCTGTAAACAATCGGTCGTGGCAACAGGGAAACAGAAGCATCCGCTGTCCGGCTTTCGGGCAAAGCAAAATATACAGCGGCCAAAGTAATTGTTCCTATAGAAGCAAGAATTATAAAAATTGATTGCCAGCCAAACATTGCCGTAACATAACCGCCCGTTGTGGGTGCAATGATAGGTGATACAGCGATTACCAACATAAGCAGGGAAAATATTTTTGCATTTTCCTTGACCGGGAAAAGGTCCCGAACCATTGCCCTGGCTGCTACCATACCTGCGCAGCCACCAAAAGCCTGCAATAATCTTATCGCAATAAGCATATCAACCGTTTTACACAATGCACAGCCGACAGAAGCAAGCACATATAAAATAAGCCCAAAATACAAAGGTTTTTTGCGGCCATACCTGTCGAGTAATGGGCCATATAATAACTGGCCCAATGAAATTCCTATAAAAAAACTTGATAAAGAAAGTGAAACTTTTGCCGTAGTTGTATGAAGATTAGCCGCAATGGCAGGAAATCCCGGCAAATACATATCAATAGAAAATGGCCCGATCGCTGAAAGCAAGCCTAGTATTAGTATTACATAAAACTTATTCTTTTTTGTCATAAAAATATCAAGTAAAACTATGTAAGCATTTCTAAATGAAGTATAAAAAATACAAATCATCCAGCCTTGATCATGTGTATCATGTCGTGTCTATATTAATTTCAAAATTTATTCAGATCAAAAAAAATCAGGCAGATCAGTTCCTGCATACAAATACATTACATAACTTACAATTACAAATATTGTCTGTATTATTTCTTATATCTTTCAATAAGCAATAATATATGTACACAATTGCTGTGTACGCGATGTTTTTAAGCTTCATTTATCCCTAACAGTCATAAAACTACTCTTGTTATGAAAAAAGATCTACTATTTTTAGCAGCTTTGTTCAGTGTTATTCTTACAAATGCACAGGTAACTCAAATCAATAACAACAACAGCCTGGAGGTTGTGTACCCGTTAGCGGCAAGTAAAACCATTCTTTCGTCGGAGATAGACAGCTCCATTTGGGTGTCCGACGCAACCCTCGCAGGAACGGTTCAGATCTCACCTAACATAAAGTATGAAGGGTCGGGCGCAGTAATTGGAGGAAATTTTATTTTTAGTGGATATACTCCGGCAACTGGTGTGGAACTTTATATGACGGACGGAACTCCGGGTGGTACCGTGCTCTTAAAAGACATCTACAGCGGCACGACAGGTTCACGCCCGGGGGACTTCATTTTATTTAATGGGGATATTTATTTTAGCGCAGTCACCGCTGCTAACGGGCGTGAATTGTGGAAGACCGATGGTACCAGCGGAGGCACAGCAATGGTTTTGGATATCGTGCCGGGAACAGACAGCAGTAACAACAGGGATGCCTATTGGCTAACCGCGACTGCCTCGTATATGCTTTTTGCAGCCCGCACACCGTCCATTGGGGTCGAACTTTGGAAATCTGATGGAACAAGCGCAGGCACCGTACTGTTGAAAGACATTAATATGGGAAGTTCAGGCGCAGATTCTTCTAATCCAAGGTATTTTTATCATTACAATAGCCTGGAATTTTTTATTGCAGGTGATGCAACGAACGGTGAGGAGATCTGGAAAACAGATGGCACGCCGGGGGGCACTGTAATCGTTAAAGATATCAATGCCGGAACTGCAAATTCTACCACTTATGATCTCTTCCCGGGATTTCCTTACCCGATTTTCAATGGTTTCCACGCTTTTAATAGCAAGTTATATTTTACGGCTACCGACGGTGCCAGCACTGGAGAGATGTGGGTTACGGATGGCACCGCGGGAAATACAACACTTGTAAAAGACATTATTCCTGGGGTATCAATTCCCATAATTCTTTTAGTAAATGCGGTAAATCTTCCTGCAAAATTTATGTTTGGTGTATCAGATGGTTCAGGATTGGCGGAGCTATGGGAATCGGATGGTACCAATTCGGGAACTAAGGTATTTAAAACATTCACACCGAACGACCCAAGCGAGATACCTTTCATATTCATAAGTTATAGTTACGATTTTACCACCGGCACCATCAACATACCATTGTTCATGGGGAATAAATTTTTCTTCATCGCCGGAACAATGGCAGAAGGTTATGAATTGTGGATATCAGACGGAACACTGGGTGGAACCACTATCGTAAAAGACATAAATCCAGGCGCGGTAAACGGGATGGACCCGGCTAATTCTCTATCGTATTTATATACTCAAACCAATTTATTTTTCGCTGCCACTGATGCCACCCATGGTAACGAATTATGGGAATCTGATGGGACTTCCGGGGGGACCGCGTTAGTAAAAGATATTTACCTGAACGCCGGAGACGCCGCTCCTCAATTGTCACTCCTCACCAGTGCAGGCAAAATATTTTTCACAGCCACTGATGGGGACGATGCTAATCATAGAGATCTATTTGTGGTGAATGGGTCCTTCCAGCCTCTCCCAATACAACTCACCGATTTTACGGTCACTCCCAAAACCAATGATGCATTATTGCAGTGGAGTACACTCCAGGAGACAAACAGCAAGGATTTTACAGTTCAGCGCAGCTATGATGCTTTGCATTTTGAAAATATTGGAATGGTGCAGGCTGCGGGAACCACGTCTAACAGGCATACTTACTCGTTTACTGATGGCGGCATTATTAATAGCGGTAAGAGTGAAGTGTATTATCGCCTGCTCGCAACAGACAAGGATGGAAAAAATGCCTATTCGAAAGTACTCCTGTTAAAGATAAAAGCTAACACAGATTGGATAGTACGAATGCTGTCAAATCCTGTCAGGGGAAATGTAAATGTCCTCTTGCGCGGTATCACGGGTACTGTAAAACTTTCTATAAAAGATATTACCGGCAAAACAGTATTTACCAATACCTATCAAAATACAAACGGACAAATTACATTGAATGCTAATCTTCAATCTGGTACTTACATTTTAGTAGCTGAAAATAATAATGAAAGGAAAATAACTAAGTTTATTAAATAGAAACGTGGTGAAGTTAAAAAAGCAGCTTATAAATGAGCTGCTTTTTTATGTCGCTAAAGCCAAACGTTTAACAATTGGTATGTTTGCATAAAATTCGGCGCGGGCACATAAAATTTCTATGAAAAAAGTTTTTCTGGGATTTTTAAACATAAGGGAAAATACAGATTTTGAAAAAACAAAATCAATCATCAGTGAGGGTGTTACGTTGCGTGGCTACAACTTATGGTTATTAGTTTGTTCAACTATACTTTCGTGTATTGGCCTTGATACTAATTCAGCAGCGGTAATCATCGGCGCCATGCTGATCTCGCCATTGATGTCTCCAATACTAGGTGTAGGCCTTTCATTGGCAATTCACGACAAGCAACTTTTAATCCGTTCACTAAGAAATCTTTTTGCGGCTGTGTTAATAAGCCTGGGAGTATCTGTCATTTATTTTTTTTTATCCCCCCTGGGTGCACCAACACCAGAGTTACAGGCCCGTACTTATCCTACTTTGCTTGACGTGCTGGTTGCATTATTCGGTGGCGTGGCAGGTATTGTTTCTACTTCCCGGCACCAAGCCACAATGGCTATTCCGGGGGTTGCAATTGCTACAGCTTTAATGCCTCCTTTATGCACCGCGGGTTTTGGCCTCGGTACTTCTAACTGGAATTATTTCTTTGGCGCACTTTATTTATTTTTTATAAATGCCGTATTTATAAGCCTGGCTACCTATCTTATTGCCCGATATCTTCGCTTTCCTGAAAGGCCGTTTGTTGACAAAAGAGTAGCACGTCAATACAGAAAATGGTTCCTCATTATAAGTATGATTGCCTTAACTCCCAGTATCTATTTTCTCTATACATTGTATAGGGATGAGCTTATAAAAACAGATATCGATGAACTGGTTATAACACCTATTAAACAGCAAGGCAATGAAATATTGAAATGGGAGATAGCCTACATGGATACGGTCAACCAGATTAAAATTTATTATTCCGGCAGGCAATTGAGCGATAGTTTCAAACATCAAATTGATGATGCACTCATTCAACACAAACTGGCTAAATATTATTTTATGCCAATGAGGGTAAATCTCACCAAAGATGAAGTGAACCAATTAAGTGCCGAAATGACAATGCGTATAATTGATGAATTACACCTCCAGGAAATCAAGGACCAAAATCTCCTTACTCAGCAATCAGAAAATGCTTTACCATTTCCACAATTAAATAACGAAACAAAAATAGCTTTTCCGTTTATTGATACGCTATCCAGTGGCTGGATATTGTACCAGGATACCTTGAAATCGGTGGACACCATACCAGTTATATTCTACAAAACAACGGGAACTGTAACCACAGACAATACCCGGCAATTCTATACATACTTACGCGAAAGACTCGCGAAGGATACAGTTTTATTAATAAAATGGTAGAATCCCTGTTTCATAATGAATAAGTTGCTTTTCCAATGTTTGCATCTTTGTAATGTTCTAAATACATCGCTAATTATTCATTAGTGAAATATGCCCCGGAAAAATAGTCGCTATTGTACGAGTTTCTTTTTTGCATTGACAATTTTCGATTAATTAAGAATGTATATTTAATTTTCAATTTGCAATTGCACTAATCTTAACCATTCATACAAAAAAATTTACTTTGCAACAACGTAATCTTTCGCTCGACGTATTTCGGGGCATGACGATTTGTTTCATGATTATTGTAAATACTCCCGGAAACTCCGCGACAACTTTTGCACCACTCCTGCATGCACAGTGGCATGGCTTCACGCCTACAGATCTTGTGTTCCCTTCTTTTTTATTTGCGGTAGGAAATGCGATGAGTTTTGGCACTCATAAATGGGCAACACACAAACAATCGCAGGTGGTATGGAGAATATTAAAACGTACAGCGCTCATATTTTTATTGGGCTATCTCATGTATTGGTTCCCTTTTTTCAGGCTGGATAAAAATCATAACATCATTTCTTTCCCTATGAGCGAAACAAGGATCATGGGTGTGTTGCAAAGGATAGCACTTTGCTACGGCATAGCATCTCTTATGCTTTATTTTTTAAAAACAAGGGCGACAATTATCGTAAGCGTTGCCTTGTTATTATTATACTGGATGATTCTCTATCAATTTGGTGATGCAGCCGATCCATTAAGTATGCAGGGCAATGCCGGAATTAGGTTAGATAAATGGCTAATGGGAGATGCACACCTATATCACGGCGAGGGTATTGCATTTGACCCTGAAGGATGGCTGGGCACTTTAACTGCTATTGGTAATGTTGTTGGTGGATTTGTTGTAGGTAAATGGATTCAAAAAAAAGGCAATACTTATGAAGGCCTTACAAAATTATTATTGGCAGGTTTTGCGTTGTTGGTTTGCGGATATTTCTGGGATTTATTATTTCCTATCAATAAAAAATTATGGACAAGCAGTTTTGTAGTTTATACGGTAGCACTGGATTGTATCATTTTAGCTACCCTAACTTACATTACGCAGCTTGAAAAAAAAGTATCGTGGACCAAATTTTTTGAGGTCTTTGGAAAAAATCCATTGTCACTTTATTTGTTATCTGAATTACTGGTTACTGTACTTTACATGATCCCGGTTTCCTCAAATAGCAGTTTATTTTCGTGGATCTATAATAACATATTCAGCCATGGCGGTGCTTATTTTGGGTCTTTATTATTTGCTATTGCGTATATGCTGCTTTGCTGGACCGTAGGATACTGGATGGATAAAAGAAAAATTTATATCAGGGTCTGAAAAACACCTGGACATTTGCCAACAAGATAAATGGCAATCGGCATTATCGAAATGCAGGCTCGAGTTATTTATTTTTAATAAACCAACAAAAAATCATATCAATGGAAAATATTGATACAACAGGAACTCCAAAAGCATGGCAGAGAAGAGACTTCGTAACTTCCATAATTAAAGCCCTTAGTGTTGCACCTCTGTTAACTATCCCTGCCCATGGCTTTGCATTGGACCCACTTCAACCCAACGAGACCTTTACAGTACAACAGGTAATTGATCTGATATTGAAATCAATTCCAGGGGCGCCTTTCCCAAAAACAGTCGATACCATCAAATCCGGTGATCCTACACAATTAGTATCAGGTTTAGTAACCACTATGTTTGCCACAAATGCTGTGATTGAGAAAGCAATAAGTCAACAAGCAAATTTCATCATAGCACATGAGCCAACTTTTTATAACCACCTCGACGAAACTGACTGGCTGGAAAATGATGAAGTTTATAAGCACAAAAAAGATTTGCTTGAAAAGAACAAGATAGTCGTATGGCGATTTCATGACGGGATTCACACACATAAACCCGATGGCGTTTTGACAGGCGTACTGAGTGCACTGGAATGGCAGCAATACTATAATCCTAATAACCCGGAAATGATTTCAATACCCGCAACTTCATTAGGCACAATAATTACGCATGTAAAAGAAAAACTTGAAATACCCCACGTAAAAGTGATAGGCGACCCTTCGCAAATGTGCACTCGTATAGCATTAATGCCAGGCGCCTCCGGCGGTAGATCTCAAATAAATACTTTACAAAAAGAAAATCCTGATCTACTGATCTGCGGCGAAATAAACGAATGGGAAACTGCAGAATACATCCGTGATTTGCAGCAAAAGGGATCAACCACTTCTCTTATAGTAACCGGTCATGCAGTAAGTGAAGAACCCGGATTGGAATGGCTGGTGACATGGCTTCAGCCACAGATACCTGGTATTAAAATCACACATATTCCTTCAGGTGACCCGTTTAAATGGACGTGATAACGGAGAAGCTTAGCCGTTTCTAAAACTTATACGTCAATGAAAATCCATTCGCCCCATTATTAAACATTTCAGGCGTTAATGAAACGTTCTTTAGATTTTTATTTTTATGAAATTGCGGAATCAATATTCCTGTCGCAGTACCTATAATACCAGAGAGCAGGCAGTCACTGAAAAAATGATACCCTGATCTCATACGGAAATATGCCATCAACGCCGTTAAGCTGCCTGATGCAACGTATAAATAGGGAGTGAGCTTCGATCCGGGGTTAAAATCATGAAAAACTTTTGATACAAAAAAAGCAGATGCCGCGGTACTTGCTACATGGCCACCATAAAAGGATCGCTGAGCTCCCTTGTCAAGTCTTTTATCATATGGTGCCTTTTCTCCATAAACGAAAGGCCTGCTTCTGTAAACAAGGCCGGCAGACAGCGTATACATAGAACCCGTTATAGCAATGGTTTCAAGGTATAACACCACCACCTGGCCAAATTTGGCACGCTGCTTTTTATCAACTAATGCGGCAATAAATGGAAATGCATAAGAAGCATCAAAAAGAATATAGCTATCCTTATCAGCCTTTGAAGAATAATTTCCGGCCACGAACCTATCAAAAAAAGGAACCTTGTCTTTAGTTTTTTCGGCAAGTTCCCCGGGCGTAAGATCATGTTTATTTTCAATCAAAGTATAACCAAGCAGTGTTACGCCTACTGCACCCGTAATGGCCAGTCCATCTTTTAATAAACTTGTTGTATACGGAGAAGCAATGGTTTCACCCAGTGATTGGTTAGAGATGCTTTCAAAATTTATTTTCCTGAATTCTTCAATTGCCTGGGATGTTTGCAAATGACCGGTACTCAATCCAGTGGTGAGATGTTTTTTTTCAAATGAAATTTCTGCGGAAATAACAGGTGCTAAAGAGGGTAAAGAAATATCCTGCCCAAATAAAATTTTACAAAAACAAACAATAAACAAAGTGAAAAGGAATTTTCTCATAAAGGGTTTTTACAATTTGGAACCTACGGTTAGTGTAATGTTTCTATACCCGCAAATATAATTATGGAATTTATATAAATATCCATAACAATTCGTAGGCCACAATTCTCTCAATACTATTTCAAATTTTCACCGGCCTCCCAATTTGATTTTGGGTTAAAATATTTCCACAAAAATGCAGATAATTTTCGTGTAAGCACCCACGCTTCATTTTCAGGCGTCCAGCTTTGGTCCTGGTTGTTTTTGGTGAATACAGAAAGTATATAAGGATGCGAACCGTTCACGAACATAATTTCATTCCTGCTTTGATCAACAGCACCCGTTTTATCTGCAACGAATACACCAGGCGGAATTTGTGATAGCGCTTCTTCATCCCAATATTGACGCCCCATCAGGCGCAACATTCGTTCACTTATCTGTGTATTGATTATTTTTTTATCAACGATCATTTTCATCAGCATGGCCATTTCACGAGGTGTGGTTTGTCCCCACCCATATTTTTCCCATTCTTGTTTTCTTCCAGGTGTTCTACTGTTTACTCTTGTATATTTTAGCCCGAGGCTGTCAAGGTAAGTATTGATCAAAGTACCGGTGCCACTCAAACCCTGCAGCCATAAGCTTGCGGTGTTGTCACTCGTGCTCATCATAAGCATCAGCAATTTACTGATCGATATTTTCTCACCATTTTTAAATGATGCAAGGATATCCTCACCTTCTGAATAAAACAATGAATCAGTATAAGTCATCACCTGGTGGTACGATAATTCACCTTGGTATATTTTGTGCATGACCCCTGTGAAAATTGGAATCTTCACAATGCTTGCAGTTGGAAAAATAGAATCCGGATTTACAGTCGCAATCCGATTCTTCTTAAGGTCGTATACGTATACTCCTACATTGCCATGGAAGTCCCGCGTTAGTTGACTGATTTGATTTTGTAAATGCTTATCTGTTTTTTGCGCTTCCGTAGTAAGTGCAAGAATACTGAAAAACAGGCAGTAAAATAATTTTGTGATTCTTATTTTAAAAACCATTATTGCATCTTGTTTCTGCGTCATATTTTATATTGTTGAAGACTTTAATAAAAATCTGAAAATTACTGAAGCAAAATAGTGCCCCGCATGTGACTTCTGTTACTGAAATTATTGAACTATGAGATTACCCTGAACAACAAAAATTTTTCCACTCACTATCGTTAACCGCGCAGCAGAAGATAAAGTGCATGGAATATTCAATACACAACTTTTACCGGCAGGGGGATCAATAATTATTTCACTTCCCGATGAGAGAGCCGCAGGCGGCATGTTGCTATTGGCCCAATTTGCAGGATTATCCCAATTGCCATCTCCGGTAAAAGTATAAATATCGGCCAAACCAGGCACGAAATTACTGATATTAAAAGACCTTAATTTTTGCGCCACATCTACAGTATAAAAGCCAAAATCTCTATAAAACTTTTCATTACTTATATATCCATATACACTGTCGCGAAAGGTAATTCCTTCGGCCTGACCCATTATCGTGGCATCAGGCAAATTCAATTTTCGCTTATTTCCATTGAAGTAATATCCGCCGCTATAACCGGATAACAAATGCATAAAATGATTCCCAACACCTGAATTCTGGTAACCCAGCAGCGTAATCAAATTTTTTCCAACAGCAATATCTGCGGCAGTAACAAGGTAGTTAGTAGCCAGGGTTTCTAAAGGCGTTAGTACATAACTCCCCGGCAAGGTTGAGTTGATAATATAATGTGTGGTCGTAAGGTTGATCCAGTCTTTTGTAAAGAGATGAATTTTGCCACCAGTCACTATCATGGCCTCACAATCGTATTTGGTATTGTTAGCTGAAGATGGCACCGGGGGCTGCGGCTGATCTCCGTAGATGAAATTAATAACTTCTATTTGGCCTGCGGCAATAACGACACTTTGATTGGTAGTGTGTGAAGGGATAGCGCTCAAAGGAAATTTATATATTTTAAGATCAGTTCTCGCACCATTAGCATTGTTACCAAAATCACCGACATAAAAATACGTTCCGTCAAAGGCAATATCTTCCCAATCAACATTGGTAGCGCCTTGTAAAGTAACTGTTTGAAGTAATGTGTTCGTAAGTGTATCAATTCTATAAATCGCCGGGGCGCCGCCTCCATCATTGAAACTCCATAAAAAATTTCCTGCCATTTGTAGTCCGCTGCTTTCAGTAAGCACAACATCAATCGGATCAACTTTTATAGGAGGTGTATAACTGGTAGGGTTGTAGGTACAGCTTCCGTCATTTATGGTGGCAGCGGATGCATAATTATTCGCCAGCGGATCAGTGCAGCCACTTACCTGGCCAAGAGTAGGAGCGACTTTGAAAACCATCAAAAGGAAGAAAAAATATTTTACATGATTTACCAACCCGGTCTTTATCGCTGTCATTATATGTTTTTATTACCTGGAATAGTTAGGTGGAATTTAAATACAATTATTGAAGAACATACTACTACTTTATACATCCTGTTCCTTAATCAAATTGTCCAGGTCAAGATGATGGGTATACATTTCCAATGAGCCATCACTTTTTTTTGGCCATTCTTCGCGTGGCCTGTCCCAATAAAGTTCAACACCATTGTCATCCGGATCATTAAGGTACAAAGCCTCGCTCACGCCATGGTCTGCCGCGCCTGTTAAAGGATAGTTGTTATCGAGCAATCGCTGATAAGCAGTTGCTAGGTCCTTTCTTTCGGGATATAAAATTGCTGTATGAAAAAGCCCTGTGCTTTTTACCTGCGCCGGGGGTGCATTTTTGCTATACCATGTATTAAGGCCAATGTGATGATGGTATCCTCCCGCTGAAATAAATGCTGCATCATCTCCATAGGTTGTCATTAGTTCAAAACCCAAAATACCACAATAAAATTTTAAAGCACGTTCAAGATTCGCAACCTTTAAATGTATGTGACCGATTTTTGTCCGTGGGGGAATAATGTAATTTCCTGGTGCCAAATTCATTCTTTTAAAGTACAGTAAAATATTTTGAAATATCTTATAGGGTAAGTGTTGCTGTTCGTATATTGTAAAATAACAATTTATAGCGCATAATAATAGGAATAAAAAAAGAGGCTACCAATCCCGGTAACCTCATAAACTATTAATTAAAGAAAATCTATTTTACTGTAAATCCCATTTTCCTGTCGCCCCAGAGAAGATCAATTTTTCCGGAAGAATTTATTTTAAATGTCATTTTCTCTGAAGGAGAAGAAAGACTCGCAACATCAGCTTTTACACGCAAGGCATCATCCGCTTCATTGTATTTAAATGCACCCCACTGCTTCGATGTTTTACTAAAAATAACAGTCCCATCTTTAGTACCATTAAATATGGTAAAGAGCCCATATTTTCCCGCAGACAATTTTTTTCCGCCGATCATCAGATCCTTATCAGTTTCAAAAACGGTAGCTTCATTAGCCCCGGTACGCCACACTTTGCCATCCATTGGCTCGATATTCTTACCAATCGTTCTGCCTTTTATTGAAGGCTGGCTGTAGTCTATGGTGATGGTGGCGCCACTATTAATTTTCTGAGTGGCAGTTGCGGGAGGGCTCGGCCTCTTACTTTTATCCTCAGCATTTTGTGCTTTCAGGGAAGTACCCGCAATCAATCCTGAGACGAGTAAAGTTGCAAACATTAATTTTTTCATTGCTTTTTTTTTGTGTGAATAGGTGATAAATTTTTTCGTTGTCTGTTCAAAAATAAGACCAGATTCATCCGGTATTCTCTTTTTGTGATGACTGGTAATTATGACTGATTTTTTTAGCGAATCAAAGATATTCAATTGATTCGCGGCATGAATATAATAGTTTTTCTTATGAACATTATGTTATTTTACTGATTACAATTTTTTTTAAAATGTTAGAAACCAACTTTACTCCCTTTCCTGAATTAAAAACGAAAAGGCTTCTTTTACGCAGGATTAAACACGATGATATTGACCAGATTTTATTGCTAAGATCAAATAATGAAGTAATGAGATTCATTGATAAGGAAAGAGCTAAGACTATTGAGGATGCAGAAATTTTTTTAAAAACAGTAGATGATTCTTTAAATAATGGAAATGGAATATTATGGGGGATTTCATTTTCTGAACAGCCAGGTTTGATAACCGGTTATATTGGCTACTGGCGCCTGGTTAAAGAACATTACAGGGCAGAAGTGGGCTACACTCTTTTACCGGAATATTGGAAAAAAGGCTTCATGAAGGAAGCACTTACTAAATTGATAACTTATGGATTTGATACAATGAAACTGCATAGTATTGAAGCCCGCATCGATCCGGACAATAAAGCTTCTGCATCGCTATTGTTGTCAACAGGCTTTCAAAAAGAAGGGTATTTTAAAGAAGATTATTTTTTTAAAGGCAAATTTGGAGATACTGAAGTTTACTCAAGATTGCATCATAACAACCTCTAGAATTAAATTCCATTTGACTGAAAAAGGTTTTTACTAATCAGAACCAGGAATAGATGACTTTGATTTATTTCTATTTCAGTTTAGTAAAGACATCAGCAATGACTTTTCCCTGTGCCAAAGGCATATCAAAATATAATAGCTCCGCAACTGTGGCAGAAATATCAGTTTGCTCGTACGTAGTGTTGGTGATATAGTTCTTTTTAAAATCAGGCCCCATTGCAAAAAACTCTATATGCTTGCATCCGTCGCAGTCATCACCATGAGAAATAAACCCGTCAAGATGCCCAGCGGTATGCCGCCCGTGATCATTCGTTACAATTAATGTAGTTTTATCTTTGTATATACTATCACTCTGTAATGCCTGCCAAATTACATCCACATAGTTGTCTGTATCAGTAATTCCCTTGAGGTACCGAAGTGAATCAGTCTGATGTCCGCCTTCATCAGGTTGTTTAAAATTTATCAACACTAATTTTGGATGGTCACGTGTGAAAGTTGCTTTCACAGTATCGACCGTTTGGTTATCAAAGCGATAACCGCTACCCAATCCACTCACTCCACAATCTGTCATAGGATTATAAGTACCCTTCCAGGCAGGTTCTGTACAGTCGGCCAATACTTCTAATTTATCTTTGGTGGTAATAAGCCATGCTTTTGATGCAGGCTCACTTGTTTCCTTTCGCCAGCACTGAAATATCGAAGGTTTTTCAGGATATTCTTTTCCATTATTAGAAATTTGTTGGTAAAATCCTGTAGCTATCGCAATATGGCCGGGAACAGTTGAAGTTTTTCCATTATTATAAAAAGAAGTGCAAAGTACACCTTGCTGCAACAATGCGTAGCGTTTTGGAATATATGTATGTGTTGAATCCCCCCAGGTTTCAGTGTACCGCGCGCCATCAATCACCATTATCACAACATTCTCCGTTTTGTAATGAAAAGGAACCAGTTGCGGTTCAGGTTCAGGATTTCCACCGGTAGGATGCTTGGTACAACTAAACCATCCTACGGCGAGGCAAAGACATAAAAAATAAAATGAATTTTTGTAGGTACGAATCATAAGGCAAAAATAATTAACATGGTATAATAAAGCCAATTTAATTGATCAATTGGGTTAATAATAACACATCCCACTATGTTGGCCATTCACT
Source organism: Chitinophagaceae bacterium (assembly GCA_046593045.1). Taxonomy (GTDB): domain Bacteria; phylum Bacteroidota; class Bacteroidia; order Chitinophagales; family Chitinophagaceae; genus Ginsengibacter. The sequence continues at coordinate 17,131 of JBKJRY010000014.1, forward strand.
GTAAAGCTAGTTTACGCGGGTTCACCTCCACGAACCATTGCTTCTTTTATCCCGCGAGGGCGTACGTTCCTCTGCCTGCGTAACTACCAGTGGCTTCTTACCGAGAGAAATATCTTTAAGGTGTTCTATTGCGGATTTTCCATCTGAGTCGTTTTGCATTTCTACGAATGCGA
>JBKJRY010000092.1:0-29595 GCA_046593045.1 Chitinophagaceae bacterium
TCTATGTACTGAAAAGTAGAATTATAATCATTCGGATAATTTACAAATGCCTGTTTGGAAATCACCGGCAATTTTGAAAAAATCAGAATGCCGAAATGATGATAACTGTCAAAATCGTCTTTAATCGAATAGGAATAAAAGTAATCACTGAATTTTAGCTTCTTCACTATTTCAGGAAAATAATTCACCGCCTTCTTTTTTTCCCCGGCAACAACTTCCTGGAAACAGGCAATGTCAGGATCATAATGGTTGATAAGATCAAGCATTTGCTCTTTTATCCAGGGCTTATCCTTATAGTGTTGAATGTTGAACTGTTCCACATTCCAGCTCATTACACGCAGGTTTCCAGGAGATTTTTCAATATGAAAAGTCGAAGAAAAATGAACAGCAAAAATGTTCCTGACGGCAGGCCAACCGGCGATTATTGTGAGAATAGATAAACCTGCCATTAATGGTTTAGCGTACAACCAAAATATTATAAAGAATATAAGTACTACTAATAAATAAGGGAGAACAAAAGTAAAAAGACCCAGGAACCACCAATTGGTTTGATTAAAAAATTTTACACTTGCCCCTGCTATAAAAAAAAGTGCGAATAGCACATTAACAGCTATCAAAATTTTTTTAGTGAATGTGCGCAGAAGCGTCGCCATTAAGCATAAGCATTTTAGTATTGGTTGGAAAAATACTAAATTTTATCAGAACTCTGACTCACTGGCTCTTTTAAGAATATTCTTTTCTTCTTCTGAAAGTAAATGATATCCCTTTTGATTTATCTTATCAAGTATCTCGTCTATTCGCTGTTGTGTTACGATAGACCGTTTTACAAACGGTTTTTGATTACCCGTTTTATAAAACATTTTTTCTTTAGCTGACTGGGTAGTTACTACTTTTTTATCAGGATTAAAAATATTCAGGAACCAAAGATAGAAGTTGTTCATCCACTCCGAAAGATCATAGCCTTTGCGAAGCAACACAATAAATAATAAACCAGATGCACCTCCTGCAAGATGGGCAAGATGATACGCGGCTCCCCCCGTACCTATTCCGGCGAAATCAATTATAATATATAAAATCGTAAGGACCCAGATGGGAATACCGCCATTCAACATTCTAAAAAAACGATAATCGGGCGCAAGCGTTGTTGTGGCAACAGCTATTGCCATGATAGAGGCGTTAGCTCCTAAAAGTGTGGCAGAGTCAATCGAGCTCCTCAGTTCAGGTATCGCATAATTAGATATAATAAATACTGTTGCACCTGCAAGGCCCCCATAAATATAGACAGGAATCACCTTTTTATTACCTGCTATCTCCTGGAATATTGATCCAAAAGCCCACAGCCAAAGCATATTGGTAAAGGTGATGATGATACCTGTATGAAAAAACATACTAAAAAATAATGTCCACGGTGCCCTTGCGAGCAGGGAAAGCTTTGCAGGCATTGTAAACCATGGTAACACATCTGTGGCAAATGAATTAGCCGGGGACTGTATCATATGATAAATAACCTGTATAAGTCCTAAGATAACGAACCCTACACCGTTGATACCCACAAGCGCCACCAGCGCATTATTATCTTCGCCTAAATTTATTTTTTTAAAGCGGCGATCTATATATCTTTCTGATTCACTCATGACCTTAGTAAATTTTTAAAGGAAACAGTGATTAAAATTACCAAATTCCGTGCAGTATTTTGGAATCAATAAAAAATTAATAAAACGTTTTTTTATCTGTCTTGTTCCAGATGATTACCAAAATAAAACCCATAACCAAGCCTCCAAGGTGGGCAAAATGGGCAACATTATCTCCACTGCTGGGCTGGAACCCCCCAAACAAATCAAGTGCTGCATAGATCGCAGCCAGGTATTTAGCTTTTATGGGGAAAGGTATGGGTAAAATGTAAAATTCAGTGTTAGGAAAAGTATAGGCAAATGCGGCCAACAGCCCCATGACTGCTCCGGAAGCGCCAATGGCAGGATAAATACTAGTTACCAAAAGCATCTGTGCAATACCTGCAGCCAAGCCGCACAAGATATAGAACATTAAAAACTTTTTGGCTCCCCAAACTTTTTCCAAAACACTGCCAAACATCCAAAGTGCATACATATTAAATAATATATGGAGAAAACCGCCGTGAGCAAACATGTGTGTTACAAGTTGATAAAGCCTAAAGTTTGGACTGTTATATGAGTATAGCCCAATCCTGAAAGTAAGGTTCCAGGTAGGGTCAAATACCAATTGAGCTAAGAAAACTATTGCGTTAATAATGATAAGATTAAATACAACCGGTGTGGTTTTTTGCGATGGTCGGTAGCTATTATATGCCATTCAATTATTATTTTGAATGGCAAATTTCGGAAATACTTGCGGGATATGTGCACTTTATAGTTCTCCTTAACAGTTATTCAACATCGGGCGGTAATATTAAATATTTGTTTAGATATAAAAAGCAACTGGTTTAGGATAGTAATTTATAATTAAGCCAAAGCAGCCTTAGATCAATAAGATAATTAAATCTTTTTGCATAAGTGACATCTGCAGCCCGGAGATTTTTATTTGATAAGGTATTTAGAGTAGCGGGAAGCCCTGTACTTGTGAGTATGCCCTTTTTTAATGGCGGTAAATCAATTTCTTCCAACGCGTATCCTATCCAGGTTTTCCTTCGAATCAATACGTCAAACACATTTCGAAAAAAAGAACCGGGATGTTTTTTAAATATAAAATGAACCGGGAAAGTGATTATGAAAAAGAAAGAAAGTGTCACATCTAACAGGCTTTTATTTCGACGGCTTACCGGATTTCCGAGTTGATATTTCAATTCATTTGAAATACTTTTCCCTATTGCATTCTTTTTTTCACTACCAATTAAAGTATGAGTAAACGAAGTGTAAATTTTAAAACGCGTTTGTCCGGGGAGCATTAAAATTGACTCAATTATTTCTTTATAGGAAAGCGATCCCTGGCAAAAAATTATTTCCTTTACAGGGTATTTTTTCAGCAGGCCGCTTAGTTCGTCTAAATTCCCCATTGATTTTCTTTCCTGGGTTTTCTCCGTTTCTATTCTTCCAAGGACCCTTTCCTGCATACCGGCATTTTCAAGCAACGCCGTTACTTCATCGAATTCGGCCTCTGTGCCTGCAATGATTGTTTCATTTATTTTATTATTTTCTACACCGTTCTCAAATACTTTCCATTTAAGCATCAACATGCGTACTATGCTCATAATAATAAAGGCCATTAAGGAGCCAAATAATAAGATACCACGTGAAAAGCGAAGACTTTCAGGCAGCAAAGAATACACTGAAAGAATTACCAATATTGCAACTAATGTGGATTTATTCAGCCTTGACTGTCTATAACCATTATCGTACAAGCCAGCGAAATAGGAAGATGCTAAAAAAATTGCTGTAAATACCGGGAAGGCAATAATAAGCATGTTGGGGGAATAGTTTACCTCGCGCTTCACAAAGCCGTTCCACAAATACTTTATAAACCAGAAGCTCATTAAAATGATTGCCGCATCAATAAACTTGAGCCCAATCCATCTTAAAATCTGTGCCAATGCTGCCAGGCCGGCGCCTAATAAGATTGCCGCCTGGATAAAAAAATTATACAATCCCGCTTTAGTACTACCATAATGCTTTTGGGCAAAAACACTCATAGCCTTATAAAACATTCTTACATAATTGAGCCTTCCCCTTTTTGTGCTTTCTCCTTTAAAATGTATGATTGAGCTTTCAGCGAAATAAAAATTTTTCAAGCCGGCAACTTGTATCCTGTAGCTAAGGTCTATGTCTTCTCCATACATAAAAAAACGCTCATCAAAACTTCCAATGGCATTCAGTAGTTTTTTTGGTATCATCATAAACGCCCCAGCAAGCACTGCGACTTCGTGATTTTTATTTCTGTCGAGGTGGCCCAGGTAATATTTCGCAAAAGTTTTTGAATGAGGAAATAACCTTGCCAGCCCCGTCAGTTTATACAACGAAGTCATGGGAGAAGGAAAATCTCTTTTGCTTTCTTTTAAAAATTTACCTGAACCATCGATCATCTTGATGCCAAGAGCAACAGACTCTTTTTTTTCTTCGATAAATGCAATGCATTTCTCAAAACAATCTTCAGGAACAATTGTATCGGGATTTAAAAAAAGAATATAATCCCCCGAAGCTTTTGCCAAAGCTTTATTATTGGCTTTCGCAAAACCGTCATTTTTATGGTTCCATATGAAATTTACATCGTTGAATTTATGTAGAAAGAAATCCCGAGTCCCGTCAGTTGAGTTGTTATCTACCACTATTATTTCTCCGTCAATATTTTTCATTGCCATGGTTACGGAACATAGGCATTGTTCAAGAAAATATTTTACGTTGTAGTTTACTATAATAACTGAAAGAAGCAAAAGTTGAGGCTAATTAGTGATGAAATTATTTTGTAAGGACCATGATGATAAATAGCTGCAAAGTAATGTGCAGCTTTGCTATTTACAATAAAAAAATTTTTGTGGTTAATTTTAACAACGAAGCGAGTAATATTTATTAAAATTAATAAACAAACATTTATAACCTTTGCGCATGTATAAAGAAACATTAATTAAAGCAACTGAAGCTGGTGCTGCAGAATTAAAAAGGTTTTTCAATGGTACTTATATTATCAGCAATAAAGAAGGAATGAACAACCTGGTAACTGAAGCTGATCATGCCGCAGACAAAGCGATACTTGAAGCAATACAACAACAGTTCCCCGATCATGGAATAGTAAGCGAGGAAAGCGTTGAGATAGTTTCAGATAGTGAATATAAATGGATTATTGATCCGATAGACGGGACTGTAAATTTTGCTAACAATATTCCTATTTGCTGTGTAAGTATAGGATTGGAGTACAATGGCAAAATGCTTATGGGTGCTGTATATAATCCTATCCTTAATGAATTTTTCTTTGCAGAAAAAGGAAAAGGGGCTACACTTAACGGAATAAAAATAAATGTAAGTAACAAAGCCGAAGTGCTGAAAAGCTGCCTTGTTACCGGTTTTCCATATACATATCTTGATGAGGCTAACGGACCATTACAGGTTTTTGAAAGACTTATAAGAAGTGGGGTTCCTGTGCGCAGGCTTGGAAGCGCCGCTACAGATCTTTGTTGGGTCGCAGCAGGACGATTTGATGGATTCTATGAACATAAATTAAACGCATGGGATAGCGCCGCAGGATTTTTAATTGTTGAAGAAGCCGGAGGAAAGGTAACAGATTTAAAAGGGGATCCTTATTCTCCTTATCAACCTGGGATTATTGCTACTAACGGTGTAATTCATGATGAATTGGTTGAATGGGTTCAAGGGAATGTGAAATTAGCGTTTTGAGTGAAAAAGAATTTGTCGTGAATAACATCCTATCAAAAAAACAATAACATCATTAAAATAACTTAGAAAAACGAAACGTGTATATCACATACTGATCGTCGTATAGAACACCTGACTATGGAAGAAAATAGAACAGAAATATCAACACTTGGCGAATTTGGCCTTATAGATCATCTCACAAAAAATAATGAGACAAGAAATGCCTCGACTTTATTAAGCGTGGGTGATGATGCTGCAGTGCTTGATCATTTTGGAAAGCAAATTGTTATGACGACGGATATGTTGGTTGAGGGAATTCATTTTGATTTAGTGTATACCCCACTTAAGCACCTTGGTTATAAGAGTGTAATTGTAAACCTGAGTGACGTATATGCCATGAACGCAACCCCCGCACAAATAACGCTTAGCATTGCATTCAGCAATCGGTTTAGTGTTGAAGCTCTTGATGAATTTTATGAAGGTGTATATGCTGCATGTGAACGACACAACGTAGATCTTGTAGGAGGGGATACTACTTCATCGCAAAAGGGGTTTATCATAAGTGTTACTGCAATCGGGGAAGTTGCCCCGGAAAAATTTGTAAAAAGAAGCGGCGCGAAAAAGGGTGATCTTATCTGCGTGAGTGGTGACCTTGGTGGAGCTTTTTTGGGACTAACCTTACTGGAAAGAGAAAAAAAAATCTACCTGGAAACAAAAGGGGTGCAACCTGATCTGGAAAACCAGGATTACATAATAGGAAGAATATTGAAGCCAGAAGCAAGAAAAGATATTATCGACTTTTTTTCAAAAAATAATATTTTACCTACATCAATGATTGATATAAGTGATGGCCTCAGCAGCGAGTTGTTGCATATCTGCAAACAAAGCGAGGCGGGCTGCGTATTATATGAAGAGAAAATTCCTGTTAATGATATTGCCCGCCAGTTTGCATATAAGCTGGAACTTGATCCTACAGCCTGTGCGCTTAGCGGTGGGGAAGATTATGAATTGCTTTTTACGATAGATCAAAACGATTATGAGAAAATAACCGGAAACCACGAGATAAGCGTAGTTGGATACATTACTGACAAGGAAGCTGGTTCTAAAATATTTACAAAAGGGGGTTCTGAACACAAGCTAACAGCCCAGGGGTGGAATGCATTTTAATTACCCTTTACTTTCACCTGGAAAAAAAATATGCAGCATGTATAATTTATATAGATTTTTGTAAACCATGAGGCGCCTCTTAATTCTCTTTGTTCTACCCCTGTTTCTTTCCTGCTCTGTTTCAAAAAATTATAATCCTAATAAAAAATATTCTAAAGAAACGCTGCGGGAAGATTACACTTTCCTGAGAAATGTGCTGGAAAAAAAACATCCTTCGCTTTACTGGTACACACCAAAAGACAGTATGGATTATTATTTTAATGAGGGCTATGATGCGATTGCCGACTCAATGACAGAGCTTCAATTTGGCTGGAAAATAATAGCGCCTCTTACGGCAACTATCCATTGTGGTCATACCAGTTTCAGTATGAGCAAGGGATGGAATAAATTCATAAAGAATAAAAAAATACCTTCCTTTTCTCTTTATTTAAAAATATGGGGAGATACTATGGTTGTGGTAAATAACCTGAACAGCAATGATTCTTTAATAAAAAGAGGAATGATCATAACATCAATTAATGGAATAAAAAGTGGTGATATGATCGACAGGATGTTTGATTATATGGTTGAAGACGGTTATTCTGATAAAGTAAATTACATTCGCCTGAGCGCAAGCTTCCCCTATTTTCACAGAAATATTTTTGGGCTGTATAAAACCTATAATGTAGGATATATTGATAGTACGGGCAAGGAGAAAAATATTGTATTACCTTATTACGCTCCACCTTCTGATAGTTTAGGTAAGCAAAAAAAGACGGTTCCAGGTATAAAGGAAAAAAAAATTACCAAAAGGGAAAAGCTGGAAAATATTCGATCTTTAACTATTGACACTTCTGCCGCAGTAATGACGATCAATACGTTTTCAAAAGCACGTTTACATCATTTTTTTAAAAAATCATTCCGGCAAATAAGAATGAAAAAAATAGATAATTTAATAGTTGATATAAGAGCAAATGGAGGCGGCGACATAAATAATTATGTGTTACTTACAAAATTTTTACGCAATAGTCCATTCAAAGTAGCAGACACTGCCTATGCTGTGAGTAAAACTTTCAGGCCTTATACAAAGTATATTTCTTCCGGCTTTTTTGATAATCTCGGGCTGTTGTTTGTGACACGTAAGCAAAAGGATGGAAACTATCACTTCAGGTATTGGGAGAGGCATACATTTAAGCTTAAACGAAAAAATCATTTCGAAGGAAAGATATATGTGCTTACTAACGGGCTAACATTTTCAGCCTCTTCACTGTTTTGTAATGCGATGAAAGGCCAGGATAACGTTACACTTGTAGGGGAAGAAACAGGAGGTGGATGGTATGGAAATTCCGGCATCATGATTCCTGACATCACTTTGCCCAGGACCAGGCTCAGGGTACGGTTGCCTTTTTTCAGGTTAGTACAATATAATCACATTCCTGTAAAAGGCACAGGTGTTATTCCTGATATATATATTGGCTCTAACTTAAAAGATGTGATAAACAGGGAGGATTCGAAATTGGAAAAAGTCCGAAAAATGATTGCAGGAGAAGATTAAAAAAAAACTATAAGTAACCCAGAATTTCAATTTGCTCATTCAGTATAATAATTTCATCGGTATAGCCCGCTTCAATTTTCCCCATTTTATGATCAAGGCCAAGTACTTTTGCCGGGTAAAGGCTTGCCATTCTAAGTGATTCTTGCAAGGGAATGCCGCAGTTTTCAACAAGATTTTTTACACCTTTAATCATTGTCAATGCGGAGCCGCTTAGAATCTCACCTGTTTCATATTTGTCGACATTAAGTTTATGCTGATAAGGGCCTTCATTTGTTTCGGTGACCGCGTCGGTAATAATAAAAAGGCGCTCGCCCATTAATTTCTTTGCCATTTTTACCATAATGAAATCAACATGTAAACCATCAGGAACAATGCTTGCCATAACGGTGGGATGCATCATAATTGTAGCAGCAAAGCCTGGCTTACGGTGGTGTAATGATGTCATTGCATTAAAAAGATGTGTGGCAACATTAATGCCATTACCGAATGCATCCATTGCTTCCGCATAAGTCGCATTGCTATGGCCGGCTGAAATTATAACACCATAGCTTTTGATTAGATCAATTACTCCTTTACTACATATTTCCGGCGCAATCGTGATCATCTTTATTACCCCTTTTCCATATTCCAGGATAGACCTCACTTCTCCAATTTCCGGTTCATGAATAAGATTTTCCAAATGGGCGCCCCTCTTAATTTTATTGATCCATGGACCTTCAATATGCAGGCCAATAACCCCTTTGCCATCTGTATCCCAATATTCTTTTATAGCATCTATGCCTTTTTCAAAAACGTCCATCGTGTTAGTGGAAATGGTTGGGAGAAACCATGAAGTGCCGCCGCTCCTGCAATGATCATACATTTTTTGAAGTGTATCAACCGTGGGAGATATTGAGAATAATTTTGAAGAAGCGCCATAAATCTGGATATCTGCCAGGGCCGGTGCAAGAATCGGATAATGATTTACTACCTGTATATCCGGGGGGAAATCAGACAATGCAATTACATCTTTCACCATACCATTTTCACACACAACTGCGGTATCCATTAACAATTCCGTTCCTGTAAATACTTTATCTGCGCTGTAAACTTTTTTCATATGATCAGGAATTTATAATGAATGAATCAGCATCCTGTAAGAAAGGATATCTTTTTCTTATTTCACTTAGTTTTTCTTTTTTTAAAGTATAGGTAAAAACTTCTTCATCATTTGTTTTCTGATACAATATTTCTCCCATGGGATCAATGATCATACTATCTCCAACGTAATTAATATCATTGCCGTCCTCACCCACCCTGTTCACGCCAATTACAAAACACTGGTTTTCTATCGCTCTCGCTTGCAGCAAAGTTTTCCATGCTATGCTTCTTTTCTCCGGCCAGTTAGCGACAAAAATTAATAAGTCATATTCTGCTTGTGAATTAGGAGCTTGCCTTGTCCATACAGGAAACCGAAGGTCATAACAAACCAACAAATTAATTTTCCAACCTTTAACTGACGCAATTAATCTTTTGCTGCCAGCGGTAAAATGCGTGTGCTCGTCGCCGTAAGCAAATAAATGGCGCTTATTATAGAAGCCATAGTCGCCGTTTGGAAGCATCCATACAAGACGGTTATAATACCTTCCGTCCTCCTCAATAATAAGACTGCCTGTAAGGATTATTTTTTTTTCAGCAGCGATCTTTTTCATCCAATCGACAGTTGCACCGTCCATTTTCTCACCAAGTATTTCAGGCTTCATACTAAAGCCGGTGCTGAACATTTCGGGGAGAATTACTAATTCCATTATTTCTTCAATACTATTTATTTTTTCAGTAAACATAGCCAGGTTGGCTTGTTTATCCTCCCAGAAAAGGTTGGCTTGCACTATGCTTATTGTAAGATCGCTCATTTAAATTTTTCCGGCTTTTTAAGAAATGAATCTTTTATTAATTTGGAGACCATATTGCTCTCATATCCTTTTTGCAACAGGTAATCCTGCAGCTTTCGCTTTTTTACAAAAATATTCCTTTCGCTTTTTATGGTTTTCAATTTTTGTTCTGCCAGCTTTTGAAATGTTTTTTGATATTGAGCTTCATCAATTTCCTTCAACGCCTTTTTGATGCAATAATCACTTACCTGCTTTAATTTAAGCGCCTGTTTAATTTTAATTCTCCCCCAATTATTTATACGAAATTTACCGCCTGCATAAATTATTGCAAATCGCTCTTCGTTTAAAAAATTTTCACTAATCAGTAAAGAAATAATATATTCTACATCTTTTTTGTACAGGCAAAAAGAATATAGTTTATTACGAACTTCTGCATGACATCTTTCCTGGTAGGCGCAGTATTGCTTTATTTTAGGAATAGCCTGGTCAGGTGTAAAGTTTTGAAAAGCCATTATTCAAAAATAGAAAATTTGAATAGCTCTTTTATAAAAGATTTAAGGATGATAATGCAATTTTGGTCCTTGCTCTTCTTTTTAAGAAAAGTATCGTGATAATATCCAAACAAAATGCGCTACCTAATTCAAGAATAGCGCATTAAAAATTTGTCAATATTTTATTGTACCAGCTTCAGTTCATTGATAATATTGGTGGCGCCCCCAAGCTTGTCGATGCACCAAAGAACATACCGCACATCTACACAAATAGTCCTGTTGAGGTCTTTATCAAATTGAATTTTGTGACTCAGCGCTTCATAGTTTCCATCGAAGGCAAGTCCGATCAAATTCCCGTATCCATCCATTACCGGCGAACCAGAGTTTCCTCCGGTAATGTCATTTGTTGTAATAAAATTTATCACAAGGTCATTTTCTCGTTTATCAATATACCTCCCGAAGTCCCGTTTTTTCAAGAGTTCAATTTCTTTTGCCGGAAGATTAAATTCATAGTCACCCGGAATATATTTTTCAAGAATACCCTTACTGGTAGTTACATAATCGTAGTGGACAGCATCGCGTGGATTATAACTTTTTATATTACCGTAGCTCACCCGCATGCTAAAGTTGGCGTCAGGATACATTTTCTTTGCCGCCGCAGGATCCATTTCCATAATGCCTTTCATGTATAGCCTTCCGATTTCGTTATTCCTGTTTGTAAAGTCGCTATACAGTTTACTGTATTTTAGAGTGTAGTTCTTTAAAAAAGCTGTGGCATAAGCAAAAGCAGGATCATTTTGTAAAGTAATGGCATCAGTGTCGGCAACGAAAGCAGCCCACTTTGTGGAATCAAGGATCATTGTATTCTCAAAAACATAATTAGACCAGGCTTGATAAGTTGCTTCATTAGTGAGCGGACCGAATTTTTGTTTTATACTTTGATAAAAATCTACAGGGTGCTGGCTTTTATCAATATCGTTATAATACATCATTGCGGTGGCCGCCACTATCTTTTTGTCACTTTGATGGTTCTCGCTTTCCATGAATTTCTTTCTTGCTTCACTCGCTGCATCCAAAGCCGTCTTTACATCTGCCTGGGTTTTGCCCGTTTTGACCAAAGCCCTTTCAAGATTCATTAATGATGCGGCGTAGGCAGCGAGAGGAGAACCTAATATTCCTTCATTTACATAGACACGCTCCTTTGCGTAAGGTTTCCAGCCTTCATAATTTTTTTTATAATCCTCCAATATGTTTTTATACTCAGCTTTGTCGCTTGCCCAATTTGCAAAATTTGCTTCACTCTTTTGCTTTGCTTCGTACACGTGGTATTTTTCAAGTTGTTTTGTTTCGCCGTCATAAAATTTCCAATAATTCGCTATACCCGCATAGCTGGATGCGAGTTTCAATTTTACTGCAGGATCCTTTATCATTTCTTGATGCATCGCTTTGAGCCTTACATCACGCAACGCTACAAGGGAAGGATTGTCAATTTCATTTTTCAGGCTGATTCCATATGATGTCTCATAACGGTTAGTTCCACCTGGATAGCCGTAGATCATGGAATAATCACCAGCTTTATATCCCTTTAAAGAAATCGGAAGAAACCATTTTGGTTTGAGTGGAACATTATCATTGCTATAATTTGCGGGCTTTCCGTCTTTTGAAGCATATACCCTGAAGATGGAGTAGTCACCTGTATGGCGCGGCCATTCCCAGTTATCTGTATTTCCCCCAAACTTACCTACATTTTCGGGTGGGGCACCTACGAGCCTTATATCTTTATATATTTTGTAAACATACATGATGTATTGATTGCCTTTGAACATGCTGTACACTTTGCCAACAATAGAATTTGCTGAATCAGCTACAATAGCAGTAATTTGTTGAAACACCTCAGGAGTTTGTTTAGCTCTTTCATCGGAACTCAAGCTTTTCAAAGCATTTTCTACTTGGTCAGTAACATCTTCAATGCGCTCAAGAAACGTTACCGTAAGATCGGATTTAATTTCCTGGTCTTTTGAATAAGCGTAAAACCCATCTTTAAGATAATTATGCTCAATCGTACTTGCCCCGGCAATAACGCTGTATCCACAATGATGGTTTGTAAATATCAATCCCTGGTTACTTACTATCTCGCCGGTGCATCCGCCCCCGAATATTATTATAGCATCTTTTATTGACGGCTTGTTAATACTGTATAATTGTTCTTTGCTAAGTTTAAGACCATGCTTTACCATATCATCATATACTTGTTGCCCGAGTAACATTGGTAACCACATCCCTTCATTGGCACTCGCTTTCAAAAGAGTAAAGCATAGCGTGATGGCAATGAAAAATTTCTTCATATTTTAAGATTTGAAAAAGCGTTTAGGATTCACGTCGCACGTAAAGTCAGTTAATGATACAAGACGGAATAAATCAATAAATGAGTTGCAAAAATAATAGGCCTAAACCGGAAAGGTTTGTTAATAACGCTAAGCGGATTCGATTTCAAAAAATTTTTTCAATAATCGATCACCTGCTCTTCCATCCGTTCAGGAATATTTCTGAATTCATATTGCTGGTTGCGTAATTGTGGCTCAAAGCCTGCTTCTCTGATGGCATCCTGTATTCCTTTGCTTGTAAAGCGATGCGGCGCGCCTGCGGCACTCACCACGTTTTCTTCAATCATAATGCTTCCGAAGTCATTGGCGCCGGCATGTAAGCACAGTTGAGCCACCTGCTTGCCCACTGTAAGCCAGCTGGCCTGTATGTTTTTTATATTGGGCAACATGATCCTGCTCATAGCGATCATTCTTATATATTCTTCAGGAGTAGTTAGATTATGCACACCTCGTATTTTTGCAAGTAATGTGTCCACATCCTGGAAGGTCCATGGGATAAATGCAATAAAACCCTTTGCGCTTGCTGGCTTTTTTGCCTGCACTTCTCTTATCCTTGCCAGGTGTTGAAATCTTTCCTGAACTGTTTCTACATGACCAAACATCATTGTTGCCGAAGTAGTTATATTTAGCTTATGAGCTTCGATCATTATATCAAGCCATTCCTGCGTACCACATTTCCCTTTACTTATTAAGCGCCTAACCCGGTCCGTTAATATTTCGGCGCCAGGACCGGGGAGAGAATCAAGACCGGCTTCTTTGAGTGCAATCAATACTTCTTTATGTGTTGATTTTTCCAATTTTGTAATATGAGCTACTTCCGGCGGGCCGAGTGCATGCAATTTAAGAGAAGGATATAATTTTTTTAACTCCCTGAACAGGTCAACGTAGTAAGAAAGACCAAGGCCCGGATGATGGCCACCCTGCAACAGCAATTGTTCACCACCATACCGAAAAGTTTCGTCAATTTTTCTTTTGTAGGTTTCGATATCGGTAATATAAGCTTCTGCGTGGCCAGGTATTCTATAGAAATTACAAAATTTGCAATTGGCAATACATACGTTTGTTGTGTTTACGTTTCGATCAATGATCCAGGTTACCTTATTATACGGAACCTGCTTTTTTCTCAATTCATCAGCCACCAGCATCAATTCCGGCAAAGCAGCATTATCAAATAAAAACAAGCCTTCTTCGACCGAAAGGAATTCACTGCGAAGTGCTTTTTTAAATAACCGGGCAACATTCATCATAATTTTTCTTTCATTTAAATTTAATACGCACTACCGCTTGTAAAATGCTATACAAAAATACAGTCATATAACTTAAATTTCAGGTTCAGTGTATGAGAAGATTTTTATTTTACATATTATTCACTCTTTATTGTCTTGCTTCTAGCGCACAGGATCAAACTATTGAAAAGGAAGCACGGCTGATAACAAGATTTCCATTCAGGCAATTAAGTGGTGGAGTGGTTCTTGTGCAAGCTAAGTTTGATACTATTTCCCAGCCTCTCAACTTTATAATGGATACCGGCAGTGGCGCTATTTCATTGGATTCTGTGACTACTCAGGAATTTAAAATTCCCCATGTACCTTCAGGAAGAACAATAAACGGAATTGCCGGAATAAGAGAGGTGGATGTTGCCAGAAATAATTACCTTACTTTACCAGGTCTAAAACTTGACAGTCTTGATTTTTACATAAACGATTATGAAATCTTAAGCAGCGTGTATGGCGAAAAAATCGATGGGATCATCGGCTATAGTTTTTTCAGCAGGTACATTGTTAAAATGGACTTTGATAGTTTAGAGATGGAGGTATATGAACCCGGCCTTGTTAATTATCCTAAAGGAGGCTTTTTGCTGCATCCGCTGTTTACCGCTTTACCTATACAGCCACTAACAATTAAAGATTCGAGAAAAGTAAATGCCAATTTTTACATTGATACCGGGGCCGGCCTTTGCTTTCTTATGAGTCAACAATTTGCTGATGACAGTTCAATTCTAAAAAAGCGGAGAAAGCCCATATCTGTCCAGGTACAGGGACTAGGGGGTAAGAAGCAAATGTTACTCACTATAATTAAACAGGTACAAATAGGCCCATACAGGTTCAGGAGAGTCCCAACCAATATACTCGATGACGAATTTAATGCCATTTCTTATCCATTTTTAGGAGGCCTTATAGGCAATGATATTTTACGACGGTTCAATATCATTTTAAATTACCCAAAGCGTGAAATTCACATAAAGCCAAACCATCATTTTAATGATGAGTTCGATTACTCCTATACAGGTATGAATATGTATTACATCGACGGTATAATCGTTGCGGACGATATAATCGAAGGTTCACCGGCAGACAAAGGCGGTATAAAAAATGGAGACATAATAATCGGGGTAAACGGAAATTTTTCCAATAATGTCGGTGCTTATCGAAATCTTATGCAGGTAGTTGGGGAAAAACTTACTATTCTTATAAGCCGGAATGAAGCGCCTATGCTGATCACATTTCGAGTAGGACGCATATTTTAAAAATACTTTCTAATTCTTTTTTGGGAAAATGAGTTGGTTTGGCTCAAATTTGCTGCCATGATCAATTTTGAAAAATTTGTTTTAGATAATGGCCTTCGTGTAATAGTGCATATAGATAAAAGCACGCCGATGGCCGTATTAGATGTATTATACGATGTAGGAGCCAGGGATGAAGATCCTGAAAGGACTGGTTTTGCACACCTTTTTGAACATCTTATGTTTGGAGGAAGTATCCATATTCCTTCTTATGATGAGCAATTGCAAATGGCGGGCGGTGATAACAATGCATTCACTACTAATGATCTCACGAATTATTACATCCAGTTGCCGGCCGAAAATCTTGAGACAGCCTTCTGGTTAGAAAGTGATCGCATGATTTCTCTGGCATTTGATGAAAATTCGCTCGAGGTTCAGCGAAAGGTTGTGTGTGAAGAATTTAAAGAGCATTATATAAACAGGCCTTATGGGGACGCCGGGCAAAAGATTCGCGAACTTACTTATAAAGTACATCCTTATAAATGGATGACTATCGGCAAGGAATTAAGCCATGTCGAAAACGCGACTTTACAGGATGTAAAAGACTTCTTTTTTAAACATTATACGCCGGCAAATGCTATTCTAACTGTAGCAGGTAACGTTACTGTTGAGCAGGTAAAAAGCCTGGCGGAAAAATGGTTTGCTAATATTCCCGCAGGTGAAAAATATGTGAGAAATCTCCCACCCGAGCCTAAGCAGACAGAACCCCGCCGTATGGAAATTAGGGCAGCGGTACCACTGGATGCTATATACAAAACCTGGCATATGGCCTCAAGGCTGGATAAAAGATATTATACTACCGAACTGCTCTCTGAGATCCTTGGAGGCGGGGCCTCGTCCAGACTATTTCACAGCCTTGTAAAAAAGCAGCAGCTCTTCAGCAATATTTCATGTTCGCATTTTGGAAGCATTGATGCGGGTATGTTTTTTATTGAAGGTAAATTGATCAAAGGCATCAATATGCAAATAGCTGAAAATGCTATAGAAACCGAGCTCAGTATAATAAAAAACGACCTGGTGAGGGTGACGGAATTGGACAAAGTAAAAAATAAAACGGAAAGTATGATAGCATTTGAGGACATAAGTCTTATGAACCGCGCTACCAGCCTGGCATCTTATGAACTTCTTGGAGATGCCAATTTAATGAATACTGAACTGGCAAAGTACCAGGCTGTAACTGCGGAAGAAATTTTGGAAGAGAGCCGCGACATTTTTGTTGAAAACAACAGCAATACACTTTATTACAGGTCAGAAAATTAGAATTTTTTAGAACACCGGATTCAAAATCCTGTTCATTTTATAGTTATAAAGTTATATATGCTTGACAGAAAAGTTTCTCCCTCAATAAAAGATGCAATTGAATTCAATATATCGTTGAAGCCGTGTGAAAAGTTCGAACTCAATAATGGTGCGCCAGTATATTATCTAAACGATGGTGCTGAAGAGGTGGCATTACTGGAATTTGTTTTCTACGCCGGAAATTCATTTGAAAATAAAAATCTTGTAGCACCAGCGACCAGTCACCTGATAAAGAACGGAACCTCAAAAAAAAATGCCCTGGAAATTAATGAGCAGTTTGATTATTATGGAGCATATTTATCAAGTAGTTGCCAAAACGAAACCGCTACAATTACCCTGCACTGCTTATCAAGGCAGATCAAAGAATTATTACCCCTGGTAAGAGAAATAATTACCGACTCCGTTTTTCCACAACATGAATTGGAAATATTTCAGCAGAACAGTATTCAAAAACTTAGTGTAAACCTAAAGAAATGTGATTTTGTCGCCTCGAGGCTCATTGATAAATATCTATATGGCGAGGAGCATCCTTATGGTAAAATGAGCAGTGTACCTGACATAAATGCTATTGAAAGAAAGGACCTGCTTGATTTTTTCAATAAATTTTACCTGAATGCAAAGTGTGCCATTTTTGCTGCAGGCCGTTTGCCGCCGGATTTCACCCAACAACTCAATCTTCATTTTGGTGATCTTAGTTTGAATCAAAATCTTTCTTTAATATCGCACAAGCGGGAAATGGCGCATGATAAAAAAGTCAGGATCGACAATGATCCTGGTGGCGTACAAGGCGCTATCCGTATCGCCCGGCCTTTTCCTGACAGGCATCATCCTGATTTTAATAAAGCGAAAATTTTGAACGTTTTATTCGGAGGATTTTTTGGTTCAAGGCTCATGGCCAATATAAGAGAAGAAAAAGGGTACACATATGGCATACATAGCTACCTTGAAAATCATATTCAGTACAGTGCCTGGGTTATAAGTACAGAAGCAGGCAAAGACGTATGTGAAGCCACTATTGCAGAAGTTTATAAAGAGATGAATATTTTGAGGGATAATGCAATTGATGAAGAAGAACTTCTTTTAGTAAAAAATTATATGATGGGCATAAATCTTGGAAACGTTGACGGCCCATTCAAGGTAATTGCCAGGTGGAAGGACCTAATAATACGTGGACTGGACGAAACAAATTATTACGACTATATAAATTCCATCAAGAGTATTTCCGCTAAAGAAATGAAGGATCTTTCTAATAAATATTTGTTACCTGGAGAATTTTTTGAGTTGGTCGTAATTTAATTTAGTTTTCGTAAAATTTTTATATCATGAAATTTATTATCCGGCTTGTCATTACAGCAGCTGTTGCTTATGGTCTCTCGATGATCCTGACACCACATGTAAGAATTGACTCATTTGTAACCGCATTGATATTTGCCTTTGTACTAGCATTGTTAAATGCAATTGTAAAGCCCATACTGGTTATACTTACTCTTCCTATAACCATTCTTACACTTGGTATATTCCTGCTGGTGATAAATGTATTGATGATCCTGCTTGCAGATAAATTTGTATCAGGTATTTATATTGAAGGGTTTCTATGGGCGTTTATTTTCGGATTGTTATTGTCAGTTATAACATCTGCCCTGGGCAACCTTGAAAAAAAGGGATAGGGCTTTAGATTGCTTTTCTTCTTTTTTATTTACGGTTGAATAGTTGAAATTTGCACCATGCAATTCAAAAGGAACGATTTATCTGAAGACACATTAATTGATCTTTACAGGAAACTTCTTTTGCCAAGACTTATTGAAGAAAGGATGCTACTTTTGTTACGCCAGGGAAAAATCTCCAAATGGTTTAGCGGGATCGGGCAGGAAGCTATTTCTGTAGGCGCTACTTCTGCCTTACAACCCGATGAATGGATAATGCCTTTGCATAGAAATCTCGGAGTATTCACTTCCCGCAATATGCCCATCGAAAAATTGTTCAGGCAATGGCAAGGTGCTGAAGACGGGTATAGTAAAGGAAGAGAACGTAGCTTTCATTTTGGTGATAAAGAACATTTCATTTGTGGAATGATATCGCACCTTGGCCCCCAGCTTGCAGTTTCAGGTGGTGCAGCCCTTGCCTATAAGTTAAAAAAAGAAGGGAAGGTCTCACTGGCGTTTACCGGGGAAGGAGGTACCAGCGAGGGAGATTTTCATGAAGCATTGAACGTAGCTTCAGTCTGGAATCTGCCGGTAATATTTATCATTGAAAATAATGGTTATGGCCTCAGTACACCAGTAAGTGAACAGTATCATTGTAAAAATTTAATTGATAAAGCAGCTGCCTATGGCATGGAAGGCAAACAGATTGATGGTAATAATATACTCGTGGTTTATGAATCCATTAAAGAGATAAGAGACTATTGTATAAAAAACCAAAGGCCCTACCTGGTAGAATGTATGACCTTCCGGATGCGTGGCCATGAAGAAGCGAGCGGAACCAAATATGTTCCTAAAGAAATGTTTGAGAAATGGATGGCAAAAGATCCGATTAAAAATTATGAACGATTTTTAATTGAAGAAGAAATTTTAACGAACCAAACGATTGCGCATATACGAAATGAACTTAAGGAGATGCTGAGCCCGCTGGCTCCCGCTCAAGGCGGAGGAAAACAAAACCAGCCTGCAAATGAAAAAGAGATTTCAAAAGCAGAGCTTGATGATGTTTATGCAAAACGAACAAATGAATTTAAAGGCGCGTCCCAGGCGGGTAAGAGATTTCAATCCCCCAATACCCGATCCAGCGGGTCCGAGCTTCGCTTTATTGATGCTATAAAAGAGGGCCTTCATCAATCAATGACGCAGCATACAAATCTTGTCTTAATGGGTCAGGATATTGCAGAGTACGGCGGTGCCTTCAAAATAACCGAAGGTTTTGTAAATGATTTTGGAAAAGAACGGGTGAGGAATACCCCGCTTTGTGAAAGCGCCATTGTAGGTTCAGCATTAGGACTAAGCCTCGAAGGTTTTAAGAGTGTGGTGGAAATGCAATTTGCTGATTTTGTAACTGTAGGCTTCAATCAAATAATAAATAATCTTGCTAAGATTCATTACCGCTGGGGTCAAAATGCGGATGTGGTGATTCGCATGCCTACAGGCGCAGGTGTAGGCGCAGGGCCATTTCATAGTCAAAGCAATGAAGCATGGTTTGTACATACACCAGGACTGAAAGTTGTATATCCATCTACTCCCTACGATGCCAAAGGTTTGCTGATCGCTGCTATTAATGATCCTAATCCTGTGATGTATTTTGAACACAAGGCTTTGTACAGGAGCGTAACGGGGCCATACCCCGAAGATTATTACGAGGTGGAAATCGGGAAAGCGAGGCAAGTCCGTTCAGGCGATGACGTTAGTATCATTACTTACGGCATGGGAGTTATTTGGGCTACAGGGTACGCGGATAAACATCCTGAAATTTCAATAGAAATACTTGACCTGAGAACATTATTACCCCTGGATTATAAGTCGATCAGGGCTTCGGTAAATAATACGGGGAAAGTGTTAGTGCTTCATGAAGATACCCTTACCGGTGGCATTGGCGGAGAGGTCGCGGCATGGATCGCACAAAATTGTTTTGAATTTCTTGATGCGCCGGTCATGCGCTGCGGTTCGCTCGACACAGCTGTCCCTTTCAATCCTGAGCTTGAAAATAACTTTTTGGCTAAAGCAAGGCTTGATGAGATGATACAAAAATTAATTAATTATTAAAGCCAACTATTTATATAATAGCCGGCCCAAATGGAGCTGGTAAAACTGCTGCTTTCAATTTGTTACCGGAGGTTTTTAACACCGTGGAGTTTGTGAATGCAGATGAGATTGCAAGAGGATTGTTTCCCTTCAATTATGAAGGCGTTACATTTCAGGCTGGTAGAATTATGATTGAAGGATTATACCAATTGCTATATGAGAAGAAAAATTTTGCCTTCGAAACAACTTGTCCGGACAATCATATCTGAAATTTCTTAAAACAGCAAAAGCACAGGGTTATGAAATAGTACTTTTTTTTATTTGGCTTGAAAATTTTAATCTTGTTCAAACCCGTGTGGCATCAAGAGTAAAAAAAGGAGGGCATAATATACCTGATGATGTTATAGAAAGAAGATACCAAAAAGGAATTCAGAAATTTTTAAAGTATGCTCGTAAAGTGAACGATTGATACCTATATGATAATTCAGGTGCAAAAAAAATCCTGGTCGTCAGGTCCATTGAAAAAGTTGAAGAAATAGTTAATTGTGATGTATTCAATAAATTTCAGGAAAGTGAAATCAGAGAAAAAGAGAGAAGACTTAAGCGTTAAAATTCAAAATTGCTTTGGATAAAGCCATTTAAAAAGTTATTGCAGCAGAAAAAGCCCGCGGCGGTTATCTCGTTATCTCAGGTAAGAAGTAAGGTGTAATTAAGGTGCCTGCCAAAGATATATAACAACTCAACTATTATCCTCAGCCGGAATAAATTTCATTGAAATAGAATTTACGCAATGCCTCGTGTTCTTTGCAGTGTGCTTCTCTCCCGTAAAAACATGGCCAAGATGCGCTCCACAATTGTTGCAAACTATTTCTGTTCTTCTTCCATCAGCATCAGGAACTTGTTTTACCGCCCCGGCTATTTCATCATCAAAACTTGGCCAACCGCAACGCGAATCGAATTTATCTTTTGATTCATATAATGGCGCATTACAGCGGCGGCATATATATGTTCCTGTTGCTTTATTATTATCATATTCGCCTGTAAAAGGCATTTCTGTTCCTTTGTGAATAATCACTCTCTCTTCCTCGGGTGTTAATTTATTGTATTCCATTTATCTCTTTTTTAGGAAAGCAAAATTAAGCAAAGACTTTCTTAAAGAATTCACAGAGTTATGAGAATTGATTTCGGTTATCTTTTCAATGCAAAAGAATGCATTGCGAGGTTTATCATTCGAATAAATTCGCTTAAAGATGTAGCGGCAAAGTGTCAGTCCCGATAATTATTGCTATTAGAATTAAGAAAACCATTTCGCAAGTAACAGGTTGTTATCTGATCTTAACCTTGATTATTATTTCTGTTTGTTTATTCAATACCATTTTTCTACCCAAACGGAAACAGATCCGGCGGAAGCAAAAAATTCCGCCCAGCCATTTTCGTCAATGACTACTTCTGCCGGATGATTTTCCAAAAGATCCATAAAGGTTTTTCCGGAATACAAAATACCTATTTCCATTGTTTTACGGCCATCGTCTCCATTGGAAATAACGACTGCGCAACCACTATGATTGCCATCCCCATCTCTTGTCCAGCCAATACAGTTTGCATGGTCGAAATAGTCTCTTTGAACTCCGTAAGCATTATCCGTACGGACCTGCATAAGTTTGTCAATTTTGGGAACACCCGGCATCCAGATCTCATGTTCATTACCGTCTTTTCCGTAATCTTTATAATTGGCACCAAACAGATCAGGATAAAAAACACATGGATAACCTTCGTTACGTAAAAGAATTAAGGCATATGCTATTGGTTTAAACCAGGGATCAACCGGCGCCTCCAACGCCTGTAAGGGTTGTGTATCATGATTACTTACAACAGTTACCGCTTTTTCAGGCATTACTTTTACCAGTGTATCATTAAAGATGGTAGTTAAATCATATTCTTTTCCGACTTTGGATGCATGGTGAAGGTTGTGGTGAAGCGATGAATCAAACAAACTCATGTTACCCCCTGTGGCTTCAATGTATCGCAGTAAAAGATCTAAATGGCCGGGAGCCCAATATTCGCCTACCGCAAAAATTTCTTTATTGGTATTAATTCGAAGCTGGTGCAGCCATTCCACATAAAAAAAAGGGGAAATATGTTTAACGGCATCGAGGCGTACACCATCAAATTCTGCCTGCTCCCAATACCATTTTCCCCAGCGATTGAGTTCTTCCCTTACGCTATCATTTCTAAAATCAATGTCGTTGTACATCAGGTAATCGTAATTTCCTTTTTCATCATCTATCATTTCCTGCCAGGTATTTGTAAAGTTTTTTACAATTCTGAAGATCCCATCTTCCTGCTGGTCATGTGCATAATCAACACCGCTAAAGCACATATGGTCCCACTCAAAAGCCGAATATTTCTTTTCTCTACCGGGAAAAGTAAATTTGGTATATGCATCAATATCAAAAGGCTCCGAAATATCTTCAGTACGATTTTCGGGATTGACTTCTACAACCTTTATTCTTTCAATTTCATCACCCCCGGCTTTATGATTTAATACAATATCTACCATTACCTGCATACCATTGGATCTCACTACTTCCAGCGCTTCAAGATATTCCCCGCGGGTTCCATATTTGGTGCGAACAGAGCCTTTTTGATCAAATTCTCCCAGGTCATAAAGATCATAAACATTGTAACCGGTGCTATAGCCTCCGTTTGCGGCCTTAAATGCTGGAGGCAGCCAGATGGCCGTAAAGCCTAGCGCAGCAAGTCTTGGCGCGTCGTCCTTAATTTGTTTCCATAAGTTTCCATCTCCCGGAGTATACCAGTGGAAGTATTGTAGCATTGTACCTTTCAATAGTCGCGATTTTTTAGTGACAAAAATCAAATAAAGCGGGCCATTTAGTATACAGAATTATGTACTAAATTGTTTTGCTTTAATCCTGGTTCCTTCAGGTCTTTATCAAAGTTTATACCAAGAGCCTGCTATCGGGATATACCACGATCAGAATTTTTAATAAAGGATATTTTACCCACACAGAATACCCAGGGAAAATAAATTCCGGATTAGAAAAGTTATTGAAGCACGGCCTGGTTTGTTTTAAGAAAAAGATTTTCTAAGATTACAGTATCGTTTATACAATATGTTTTGCCATGACTGAATTAAAAAAAAATCCCCCCCAGCCTGGTCACAGGATAGAATCAATAGATATACTTCGCGGTATTGTGATGGTGATTATGGCACTCGATCATGTGAGGGATTTTTTTCACAACGATTCCTTGACAGGCCATGATCCGCTTAGCCTTGACACTACATGGCCTTTATTATTTTTTACAAGGTGGATCACACATTTTTGCGCACCTGTGTTTGTTTTCTTATCTGGTACTTCAGTTTTCTTATATTCTCAACCTCGAAGGACTAAAAGGCAAGTTGCCTTTTTTTTATTCACAAGAGGCATCTGGCTTATGCTTGCCGAAATTTTTATTGTGAATTTTTTATGGGAATTCGAATTCGGTTATTTCCTGATGCTGCAGGTAATATGGACAATCGGTCTTTCAATGGTTATCTTATCATTATTGCAGTTTCTCCCTTACAAAGTTTTATTGATTGTAGGATTGATAATTGTTTTTGGCCATAATTTATTAGACGGGGTAAGGGTAGAACAACCTTTTATCGCGTCAATTGGTTGGTCTGTAGTACATGTATTTCACCCGTACCAGATTCCACCTCATCTGACCCTGGTGGTTGCGTATCCATTTCTTCCGTGGCTGGGCTTAATGATTATGGGCTATTGCCTGGGTAAACTGTACACTAATGAAACTGGTGCGTCATACAGAAAAAAGGTTTTATTAACTGCCGGAATCGCTGTGATATGCTTTTTTATAGTACTAAGGTTTACAGATTTCTATGGAGACATGGACAACTGGATGATGCAAAAAACAACACTATATACCTTGTTTGATTTTTTAGACACAACCAAATACCCGCCCTCATTACTGTTCATGTCAATGACGATAGGTCCGGCACTCATTGTGCTTGCAACTATAGAAAATGTTTCTAACCGAATGAGTCAGATTGTTATGATTTATGGGAAAGTCCCTTTTTTTTATTACCTGCTTCATGTATTCGTGATACATAGCTTCGCAATACTTTTGAATTTGGCAACCGGCCGTCAAAATGTAAGTATTGATTTTACCCGGCCAATGGAGGCACGGGCAGATGTTGGGTATCCACTGTGGACAGTTTACCTGGTTTGGATAGTAGTAATTATCGTCCTGTATTTTCCGTGCAAATGGTATAGCAGGTATAAAGCCAGCCACTATCAAAATAAATGGCTCAGCTATTTGTAGCCTTATTTCATTCGTACTGAACAGGTCAGGATTTATCATTAAAAGCCTGTTTCATTTTTGTCCGGTCAAACTCCTTTTCATTATTTGCAATAAAGACTGTTGCAACACCATTACCAATAAAATTTGTAATAGCTCTCGCTTCACTCATAAACCTGTCAACACCCAGTAATAATGCGAGGCCTTCAAGGGGAATAACTTTTATGGCAGTGAGTGTAGATGCCAATACTACAAATCCGCTTCCCGTGACACCTGCAGCCCCTTTTGAAGTAATGAATAAAATGCCTATGATAGTGAGATCCTGGCTGAAAGATAAATCTATATTGTAAACCTGTGCTAAGAAAAGCGTAGCCATCGAGAGGTAAATGGTAGTGCCATCCAGGTTGAAAGAATACCCTGCTGGTACAACAAGGCCGACAACTGATTTTGAACATCCCATTTTTTCTAATTTCTCCATCAGCGACGGCAAAGCTGCTTCCGATGAAGAAGTGCCGAGAACAATAAGGAGTTCTTCTTTTATGTATTTTAAAAAGTGCCACAGGTTTACTTTATAATATTTTAAAACCATTCGCAACACAATAAAAATAAACAGGCCCATAGTGATGTACACGGTGAGCATAAGCTTTCCTAATGGAAGCAGGGTATGTACGCCATACTTTCCTATTGTATAGGCAATGCCACCGAACGCACCAATAGGCGCAAGTATCATCACAAAATGCAATGCTTTAAATACATATCCTGAAACAGCGGACAAGGCGTCAATTATTTTTTGCTTGCTACGATACTTACTTAAAAAAATTCCAGACAGTATAGCAACTATTAATACCTGGATAGTGATGTTATCTTTTAAAAAATGCCACCAGTTAAAGCTTTGAACTTCCCTGGTAAACTGGTTAATATCATTACTTTGAACTTTGGCAGTTACGACTCCCCTGCCCGGATTCACCAGGTTAACTACAATTATGCCGATTATTAAGGCGAGCGTGGTAATGATTTCGAAATAAAGAATAGCCTTACCTCCTACTCTACCAACTTTTTTTAAACTGCTCATTCCACTTATCCCGAGTGTTATGGTTAAAAAGATTATAGGATATATAAAAAGTTTTATTATTTCAATAAACCAACTGCCTAGGGGCTTCATATTAACGGCAGTACCGGGAGCAAAATATGCCAGGACAACTCCTGCTATTATTGCTGTAAGTACCCAGAAGGTGAGATTGCTAAATATTTTTTTCATTCAGAAAATTCGCGGCCTTTTTCCAATTCAGATGAACGGTAAGGTTGACTAAACTAAGGATATTTAAGCGCTTATAATTAATTCTTTTTAATGAAGCCCGACAGGAGAAGTTTTTAGAGGTATAGATAGAATTTGCCTGTTGATTAGAAGCCATAGACCAGAATGTGGTACAAGTAAAAGTAATGGAGGAAAATTTTCTCACCTGGATTTATAGGCTCATCATTTCTTTGAACTTTACTGCCTGCCTCCTGCTTACTTCAATTTTTTCACCTCCGGTTAAATCCAGTAAAAGACCGCCATTGAAATAGGGTTCTATTTTATCAATCATCCGAAGATTGATGATATGCTTTCTGTTTGCTCTGAAAAAAACTTTTTCGTCTAAACGCTCTTCGAGAGCATTGAGCGATTTTAATATAAGAGGCTTATTGTTTCCAAAGAAAACCTTAGCATAATTGCCTACACTTTCGAACAGGCGTACGTCAGCTAATTTTACAAACCAGCATCTTTCACCATCTTTTACAAATACCTGGTCATTTTCATGGAGCAGTCCGCGATTGTTGTAAGAAAGCAATTCTTCCTCATCTTTTTGCCTCAGTTTTAACAATGCATCGGCAAGTCTTTTGGGTTCTACCGGTTTCATTAAATAATCCAACGCATTTACCTCAAAGGCTTTTAAGGCATGCTCATCATAAGCAGTAACAAAAATTACGTGCGGAGCTTTTTCGAGCTGTGTAAGCATGTCGAACCCGGTTTTGCCGGGCATTTGTATATCGAGGAAAACAAGATCAGGATTGAGGTTTTCAATTTTTTCAATTCCTTCAGTTGCATTTGCAGCTTCCCCTATTACTTCAATCTCCGGAAATTCCTGCAATAATTTTTTAAGCTCATTACGAGCCAATCGTTCATCATCTATAATGATTGCTTTTTGCATTCTTTAAATTTTTATGAATTAATAAAGATCATTTAATAAATAAAATGATCAGTTTAGTTTTATAATTCAATACGAAACAGGCATACTTATTTTTGCTTCAACTTTATTCCCATTTATATTCTGAATGCTGAAATCAGAGTTTGTTTTATATAAAAATTTAAGCCTGTCGCGGGTACTTTTAATGCCAAATCCTTCATCCATTGCTTCTCCTGTAAGTGCTCCGGAATTCTGCACTATTAACTCAAAATGATCATTGACAAATCTTGAAATGACTCTTACGGTTCCGCCATCAATTTTTTTACTTATGCCATGTTTTATGGCATTTTCAACCAGGGTTTGCAGCATCATTGGTGGTACGGGTTGCTCAAGGGTATCTTCATCAATGTCTATTTCAATTCTCAATCTTTCCTCAAATCGAATATGTTCAAGAGCAAGATAATCCTTAACAATATCAAGTTCTTTGTGCAACGGAACAGTTTCCATTTTCTCAACCTGCATACTACTTCTTAAAATATTAGAAAGCTCGGTAATCGCGGACCTTGCACGTTGCGGGTTTTCATCAACCAAAGCCCTGATGCTATTTAGTGAATTAAAAATAAAATGAGGGTTAATATGAGATTTGATTGTGTTTAATTCTAGTTCCTTTACCGTTTTTTCAAGATTTATTTTATCAAGCTCATCCTTACGGTTACGTTCAAGGTAATGCCATACCATATAAAGCAACAACCACAGGGAAATTAAAATAAAAGTAAAAATAATATCCCACCAAAATCTTCCCTTGCGCTGTTCGGAATATTGCCAGGCGCCTTTATTGTCCCTATACCACCCTGTACTTTTTTTAATACTTCGCGTAGCTACATAAATATCAGGGTTATTGGGATTATTATTGTCCGGCAAAAAATATTGCGTGCCGGAAAGATTTAACTGCTGCTCCTTTTCCTGTGCCAGCTTAAGGTTTTCTCTTTTTTCATACTCAACAAGGGAAGTACCTGTTAGTAAAGCGGTTGATTTTGCTCCATAAAAACTTAGAAGCCCGGTAAAAAGTACACCTCCTATAAAGAGAAGAATTACTTTATTTGAGGGAAAATATATCCAGTTTATTTTCTTTAAACTGAATCTTAGCAAATGGGTAGCCGTTATGAACCAAAAAAATTCAATAAAGAGGGTTGCGAAAAAAAGAAACTTTTTTTCAGGTGTTTTAAGATAAACATCGGAGGCAAACAAATAAACAGTAACTATACTGAGCATAGTCCAGCCTCCCCAGCCAAGGACCTGGCAGATCCAATAACGAAGAGTGGTTTTGCGCATAAGCAAAGCTAATTTGATTTTAATTTAATTTCCAGTCACATTTGATTAATGGCGAAATGAATTGCTGAGAGGTTAAGATATCGATCGGGCTGAGCTTTTTATATTCAAAAAAGATCATTAATTCTCTCCTGTTAGTCAGGCCATCAGACAATGAGGCTGCTTTATTGAAACTTTTAACATGTGTGAAATGGAAAATTATTGCAAAATTTTTACATAAGCTTTTATATAAAAAAACTGCTTTATCCATCTTGAAATCATTTTGTAATTTGTGTAAAAACAAATATTCAGCCCCGATGGCCGATATCATAGGATCTAATTTAACCATACTGTTAAAAAATATGAACGATGCCATAGCTTTCACCAGGGCAAAGAGGTTGTATTAATGAACGGTTATGAAGATCATTATGCAATGATAAGAACGCCGTGTATAAGCATGGGAATACATCCTGTAGTGGAAGGAACAATTCTTAATTAAGGAAGTATTGTAATCGATTTTATTAAGAAGGAAATGAAGATCCAAAAATCAAAAGAAATTACCGAACACAGTTATGAATGAACCAAGGCATGATTTATCAAGAATGAGCTTCCAGGTGGAAAGGTTTATTACTTTTAGTGATGGTGTATTCGCGATTGTAATCACTATTATGGTTTTTGACATTAAGGTTCCTGAATTGGCCTATCCCAATGACCAGAAATTATGGAATGAGCTTTCAAAAATGGCATTGGTTTTTCTGAGTTTTTTTACCAGTTTCGGAGTAGTTGGATATTACTGGTGGGTACATCACCGTATTTTTGGCTATGCATTAAAATATTCTACTGGA
Source organism: Chitinophagaceae bacterium (assembly GCA_046593045.1). Classification (GTDB taxonomy): domain Bacteria; phylum Bacteroidota; class Bacteroidia; order Chitinophagales; family Chitinophagaceae; genus Ginsengibacter. The sequence continues at coordinate 29,012 of JBKJRY010000092.1, forward strand.
CTTTTGTGGATTAATTTTGGATACCTGTTCACTGTAGCAATTCTACCTTTCAGTTCAAGACTCTTTGGCCAGTATAGTTATTATACTGACATGCAACTTCCTTATGCAGTGTATGTTCTTAATATTTGCCTCACAGCTTTCATGAATTACTGGTTATGGATTTACATAAGTAATCCGAAAAGAGACATGCTCACGCGAAAAATTTCAAGGGCAAGAATTAAGCTGGGTGTATATCGCTGCCTGGTAATTCCGGTTATCTTTTTAACTTCGCTCCTGGTTTCTTTATTTTTTCCAGTCATTTCCCGGTTTATTTTATTGTTGATTCCGGCAATACTTCTATGGGGTATGAGTGGCCTTGAAAAAAGAGCGGATATGGAAGAAATTATCGAACTAAAGGAGGATGCCGATAAAATTAAAGAAACTGTAGAAGTGGAGACTGAGCCGGAATAAATAAAACAATGTCACCTATTACAATACTTCGGTAATTTTTTAAGCGGCCAAGCGCCCTATATCCAGGCATTGGTTATAAAGCCGCTGTATTTTTTTACAATTCAGGTCTAAAGCTAAGTTTGAAAATATTCTTT
>JBKJRY010000119.1:0-8245 GCA_046593045.1 Chitinophagaceae bacterium
TTTTAATTTAAAGATTAAATTACATCAGGATACAATTCTATAAATTTAAGGACTGTCAGCCTGAGCCTGTCGAAGGCGGGTTCCCATAACATATCATACCGGCTTCGACAAGCTCAGCCTGACAACTTTTATAACCTTAACTAATACAATAGCGCTTATTAAAATTGACCATGCTCAAAATCGGTATCACAGGCGGCATAGGCAGCGGAAAAACAACCGTAGCCAAAATATTTGAAGTCCTTGGCATACCTGTGTATTATGCAGATGATAAGGCAAAACGATTAATGAACCAGGCTGGCGAATTAAAAGAGCATATCAAAAAGTATTTTGGTGATAGTGTTTATGACGGTGCTGAATTAAACCGGAAACTTCTTGCAGATATTGTTTTTGCATCGCCCGAAAAATTACAATTACTCAACAACCTTGTTCATCCTGCTACTTTAAAAGATGCAGCGGATTGGATGAAGGCACAGACCACTCCTTATTGCATCAAAGAAGCAGCCCTGGTCTTTGAAAGCGGCGCTCACCAGCAGCTTGATCATGTAATAGGGGTTACCGCCCCTGCCCCATTACGCATGCTTCGAACCATACTTAGGGATGGAATTACAAAGGAAGAAGTTATAGCCCGGATGGATAAACAACTGGATGACACGATTAAAATGAAACTCTGTGATTTTGTAATTCACAATGATGAGCAGGAAATGTTGTTGCCGAAGGTACTCGCACTGCATAAAAAATTATTATTACTTTCTGAAAATACCTGAGATGGAAAAAGTAAACCTTGCCCAAAAATTTTCGCTCTTCACCGATCATTACAATCCCAGGATCATTGGTGAACTTAATAAGCAGCACGTAAAAGCGGTTAAGCTTAAAGGCGAATTTGTATGGCATAAGCATGATCATGAAGATGAATTGTTCCTGGTGATAAAAGGCAGTCTCAGCATGGAATTGCGTAATAAGACGATTGAAATTAATGAAGGCGAATTTTTAATTGTACCCCGTGGGGTTGAACACAAACCTGTAGCCCAGGAAGAAGTGCATATCCTTTTATTTGAACCGGCAAGTACATTAAATACAGGTGATGTTGAAAATGAAATGACGAGGAAGGACCTGGAGAAATTATAAACTTATATTCTTTATGTATAAATAAAAACCCTCCACTTTTAATAATTTAAAGGTGGAGGGTTTTTATTAAATTTAAAATCTTATTTCTTTAAAACTTTAATAACCTGCTTTGCATTATTTGCATCAATCAATTCAACATAATAAATACCCGGGTTTAAACCTGTAAAATTTATTGGAATTAAATTTATACCGCTCTGTAAACTGATCTGTTGTTCACTTATTTTTTTACCTGCTGCATCAATAATTATCAAATTTACTTTTGCGGCAACCGGGATTTGAACTTTAAGGTTTGTATAGGTGATAACGGGGTTAGGACTGATACTGAAATAATTGACAGCACCGGTATTTGCATTGTTTATTTTTATGATTGGGGAATAAGCGTAACTGCCATCTGCATCAATTGATTTTATACGATAATAACTTATAGCACTTATAACATTAGGATGAATGAACTGGTAGGAATTGGCAGATGAAAGACTTCCTTTTCCGGCAACAATTCCAATCTCAGAAAAATTTACTCCATTAACGGAATATTCAACAGCGTATTTATTATTAGCCCGTTCATTGGCAACATTCCAGTTAATATAATTATCCCCATTTTTATTTTCGCCGTTAATATTTAACCAGGATACTGCTAAAACAAGCATATCATTTAAAACCGAAAAAGCATGGAACCCGGTTACACCTGTTTTATTGGAAGTATAAGGATCAGATCCGGTAGCAGCAGAAATTGGCCCAAAAGCCCAACTTGCTCCGCTGGATTGGCTTACACGGCTTTGAGAACGGGTGAACCCACTAAGTTCCAACAAAGCAGGCCATTGTAAACTAACTGTTGCATTTGAACCACCAACAGTTTCTTCAAAAATAAACCAGGTATTATTTACTGCAAAGTTGGTTATAACAAAGCCGTTTGTTCCTTTGCTATAAACAAAATCCTGAACTCTTACACTGAAATTATCAGTAATGGATCCGGCTGTTAAGTCTATAGTTGCCGGAACATAATTTGCAGTTGTACCTACAGGGAATAATTTTGTACCCCCTGCTGTAACCTGCTGTATCAAATAACCTGCAGCTTCGGCAATTATATATTTTGATGCTGTTGCACCGGTAATTGTACCTGTTGCAGGAATAGTTAAATTAAATCCTGATACAGAAATTTTACCGCTTGTTAATGTTAGTGTTGAATTTACTGTTATATCAGAAGCCAACGAACTTAAGCCCGAGGCCTTATTAATAATTAAGTTTTTAAATGCGCCCGTGCTGCTGATACTTTGGTTAGTGATACCATCCAGCTGAATGGTAATATTAGTATTGGTAAATGTTCCTCCACTCATCAGCCAATTACCACCAATATTGTGTGTAACAGTAATTGAAGATGTGAAAGTGCCGGCAGTTAATGTAAAATTTCCAAGTGTACTAAATGGTACAATGGCATTTTTAGTACCTGCTGCTGTAATCCACAGGTTTCCATAAATTGCAGCATTACCAATTGATTGGGTTGTGCCTGCATATTCCACATTGCTGTTTGCATCCAGGCTATAACCACTAAAACCGGGTAACGAATTGGTTCCGCCTAATTTTAAAGTGGCAGCATTATCAATAATTAAAAATCCGCCGCCAACATCCTGTGAAATTCCATAAGTTGATGTAAATAAAGTTCCGCTTTGAACATAAAGAATCGATAAATCAATCATATTAACGGCCATTGTTACAGTTGCGCTTCCTGTTTTCGCAATGTAAAGCTGCGCTAGTGCAGTAGAAACGGGTGTTCCTCCAATTATTGCAGCTGAGCTACCTGTCATAATTAAATCACCTAGTGTACCATCGTAACTGCCGTTGTTAGTATAATCGCCTGCAACATTAAAATCAGAACTAGCAGTTATTATTGCAGCCGTTCCAATAGTAAAATGATTAAAAGTCGTATTTGGGCTTCCGGATAACTGCCCGGTAACTGAAGTCATGGTAAAAGTAGATGTACCACCATTTAAAGTCCCATTACTTTCAATATCAGTACCAACTATATACGAATAAGAAGACGCATTAAATATAGAAGTGCTGTTTATAGAAAACTTGCCTGCCAAATTCCAACCCGAAGTTGGCGTAATACCAGCGGCATTTGTATTGGCTATAATTACATGATTAAGTACGCCAGGGGTTCCTGCCATAGTTATTAACCCAGCTCCACCAAAAATAACTGTTCCTGCTACTCCACTACTGGAAAATCCGGTGCTTCCAAAGTTTATTGTTTTGGCGGTACTTGGTATAAAGTTCAGCGTGCCATTGCTTGTTGTGGTACCTGCATTCGCAAAATTTCCATAGATATTATGCGTAAAAATGCCGCCATTAAATATGCCGCCGCTATTTACATTCATGGCTACAAAAACGGTCCATCCAATACTTGGGTTAATGCCGGCAGTATTATTAATATTTAATGTAGCAAATTGCGGGGCACTGGTAGAATTCATTACCGACGAAACATTTCCATTAAAATTTATAATACCTGTAGATGTAGAACTAATTGCATTAATCAGCCGCAATGTTTGTAAACTTGTTCCGGTAAATGTAGTGGTACCGGTACTGGTTAATGAACCACTGTTGGTTAAATCGCCATTAACTATCGCAGTGCCACTTCCTCCAGCATAGCTTCCCGTATTGGTAACATTAAATAATCCATTATAAACTATATCATTATTGGCAACGGTATAACTGCCTTTAACAGTTACCCTGTTAAAAGTTGTATTACCGGTAACGGTTTTAATAGCACCGTTAAATATAACTGTACCGGTTGTGGGGGTAAATGTTCCACTATTGGTCCAGTTACCGTTAAGTGTTATTGTAAAACCACCCGAGTTAAAAGTGGAGCCACTGCCAATGGAAATATTGCCATTTACAGTTGTTGATGCAAGTAAGGTTTTTGAATTAGCCCCACCATTACTGAATGAAAGACTACCATAACTAATTCCTGCAACATTTTGAGTGCTGCTTCCATTGTATAAAACAGTGCTGCCTGTATTTAAATTATTAACTGCAAAATTTATAGGAAAATTATTAGTCCCGGCCAAGTATAAACTGGTATTATTTGAAAGAGATATACTACCGCCAACAGAAGACCTGTTTGCTGTAAACGTAGATAAATCAAAAGTGCCGGACAGCAGCGATACATCTCCATTGATGATTATGTTACCAGAAAGTAAAGCAGAGCCAGACGATTTATTTATGGTTAGGTTATTAAATGTTGTAATTGAAATTGTTTGGGTTCCGGTTCCATTAAAATTAACTGTTCCGGTTCCTGCATTAAATGTTCCATTGTTAGTCCAGTTTCCGCCATTAGACAATGTAACTGCATCAGCGTCTAAAATAGCACCTGCACTAATTAAAGAATTTCCTGTAATAGTCGTTGCTGCATTTACATCTAATGCACCGGCCGAAATGGTAAGATTACCTCCTATTATAATACTAGTATTTGCCTGTGCAATACCGGCAGTTTTATTGATGGTAAGATGATTATAAGTTAGTCCTGCAACAATTTGCGACCCGGCACCTGTAAATTGCACGGTACCTGTGCTTGCAGTGAATATTCCACTGCTATATAAATAATCTGCTTTTATATTTAAAGTACCGGCAGCACTAAACGTAATATTTGCTCCACCAGATTGTGTTAAAGAACCTAAAACAGTTACAGTACCTGTGCCAATCAACAGGTCAATAGCACGGCTGCCTGTGCCATTACTCAAAGTAAGATCACCATTCACAGTTAAGTTTTGATTACCAGCATCAATAGTATGTACTGCATTTGCAGACCAACTGCCATTTATATTTCCACTTGTTGTAAGTGATCCACCCGAGCCGATCGTTAAGGTTGCAGCCTGTACACTACCAAAAACTATACTTTTAACTGTAACACTAGTACTGATGGTTGGTTGGTTGGTGAAAGCAGCAGTTCCAATCTGTACCACGTCAATGGCAGCCGGGGGCATTCCGGGTGAACCTGAAACTGTAGTCCAGTTTGCGGCATTGTTCCATGCACTGCTTACTGCCCCACTCCAACGTACTACACTAGGATCATCAGTGCAGGTCCAGCGATTGGTAATATTTGTTAACCCACTTTTTTCTACATAATTAGATGTGGTGCTATTTCCCGTTTTTCCCGACACTGTCCAACTGCTTCCGTTATATTTCCACAACTGCATAATTGTTTCATCATTACCATTTAATTCTGCATCTTCATAATGCAGCCTGAGTGTGGCAGTATAAGTACCGGCCGGAATGGTAATATCATAAACCCTGTTTATTGAACCTCCGTTCGGAAAATCAAGGATAGTTCCAATACTTACATAAACCGTGATAGAAGTAACACCTGAGACAGCCGAAAAAATAACAGTATTGTCGGGCCCTTCAAATGCATAAGCTGTGGCTGTAGTAAAACTGTGCGTTCTGGTTATTGTTCCTAATATTATCCCGGTGCCAGTTCGTGTAGCGGTTATAGTAATGGCATTGGCTCCTGTTAGCAAAGTGCCCAATGTCATATTTAATGTAGGAACCGAAACATTGTTGTTAAGTGTGATGGTATTTACCGATGCAGTTTTATTTATCGTTAAAATATTAAAAGTAGTTGCACCAGTAATTGTTTTGTTTGATGCTCCTCTGAATTGAACAGTGCTGGTACCTGCAGTAAATGTGCCATTGTTAACCCAGTTGCCATATACTTGGTGTGTATAAGAAACTGCAGCAAATGTAGTGCTGCTATTAATAGTAAGGTTTCCATTAGCGGTTATTGCCCCGGCAGCCGTTTTTGTATTACCGTTTGATAAAATGAGATGATGGTAAGCAATGGCATTAATGGTTTGAGCTCCGGTACCATTAAAGTTTACCGTGTTAGGTGAATTGGCTGTTACATTTAATGTGCCTGCTGTAATAGTAAACACATTGGCAATTCCTAAAACAGCATTCGTTGATAAGCTAAGCGTTGTTCCATTAACAATAACATTATATAAATTGGCTGTACCGTTTAAATTGGACGAGCCTGTAAAAGTTGTTGTTCCTGCAGTTGCTGTTAAACTGCCGCTTACATCTAATGAATTTGAAATGGAGAATGAGGCTGTGGCAGATAAAGTACCAGTGGCTGCCAACGCATAAAAACCAAAGGCGCCTGCTCCAGTTATTGTTTTAGAACTGCCGCTCATTGTTACAGTTCCTGCACTAGCGCTTAATGAACCCGAAACAGAGAGATTTCCTACAACTATAAAAGATGTTGAGGTGGTGATTGTTCCACTTACAACAAGGTCCGATAATATAATACCTGTTCCACCGATTGTTTTTGCAGTACCCGACATGGTTGTAGTACCACCTGCTACGTGGGTAAACTCACCTGGTCCTGTTGTCAACAGATTCCCGGCAATAGTGAGGTTACTGGTCGCAGCGGCAGTAATTGCCGAAGCTGAAATAGTAAGGTTATTAAAATCATGTGTCCCCGTTCCACTAATGGAACTACTTACGCCCGTCATCGTTATTGTACTGGTTGCACCTGTAAATGTTCCGTTATTTATCCAGTTGCCTGCCATATTATGAGCAAATGAAGAAGCATTAAAAGTTGTACCGGTACCAATATTAATATTACCATTGATGGATATTGCCGAAGCTGCAGTGTATGAAACCGAAGTCCCTGTTCCTATCGTACTGGTAAAATCACTCTCTACAGTGAAAGCAGTACCGGGCATGGTTTTAATTACTGCTCCACTACTGCTGCTTAAAATAATATTTCCGTAAGTTTCGGCACTAACAGTTTGATTGGTTCCGTAATAATGCACTGTACCGGTTAACTGTAAAACCTTAGAAGTATAATTGGCAGGGAAACTGTTAGTTCCTCCAATCTTTAATGTTGCTGTATTTGCAACAGTAAATTGCCCCCCGGCTACGGTTGCGCCCCTGTTTGCCGTAAAAGTTAACAGATCAAAAGTTCCTCCATTTATAAAAATATTTCCCGTGGTGGAAGATGATGAAAGCAGTGCCGGAAGATTGGCTGCCAATGATTTAACCGTAGAACCACTGATGATAAGCCGGGCATAAGTTAAACTGCTGCTAACCGTTTGTGCAATTAATGAAGAAGCATATTCAATTGTACTACCCGCATTTATAGTTGGATTAGTGGCATAATTGCCTGCAAAAGAGGAAGCATAAACCAATAACTTTCCGCCCGAATTTAACGCAGTGGAACCGGAAATAACTAGATATGATGGCGAAGTATTTGGATCGATGATACCATTAACAGTTAAAGCATTATTAACCACAAAATTCACATTCATGGTTAAAGTACTACTTGTATTGATAGTAAGTTTCCTGAATGTTGTTACAGCAGACCCGTTAACAGACTGAGTAACACCCGAAAAAATTACCAAAGCATTATTATTGGTATAAGAATAACTCCCGTTATTTGTCCAGGATCCCGTTAATGAAATAGTCGATTTACCTTGGCTTATAGCTCCATTGCCATTTATCAGGATATTTCCAGAAACATTCAGATTTTTATTGCCGGAAAGTGTAGTACTAACTGCCCCCCCAATAGTAATTGATTTACAACTGCCCACATTATCAACCGTTGGTTGATTGGGCCCTGTAAAATTAGCATCTCCTAATATAGCATCTGTAGTAGAATTGGGTACTCCTGCAGTCCAGTTTGAAGCAAATGTCCATTTTGTACTGAAATTACCTGTCCAACTGGTTTGAGCAAATGAAAATAATACCGAAAAAAGCAGTAATGATATTAGAATTAATTTCCGAGTAAAAAATTGCATAGTCTTAGTTGGATTTGTATACGAGTATACACTTAGGCAAACGGTAGAAAAAAGAGAATATTGCAGTAGCGTAAGCAATTAGTCAGAAAACATGAAAATGGGACGTTTTACTACAAAATAGCAGTAATTGTTTCTACTAATTTCCATCATCTCAATTGACTCACTATTTTCTATAAAATGCTAATTTTAAAGCATATGAATGATTTAATTACAACACATTCAAAACATTTAATAGCTCTGTTATTTTCGTAATTTCAACCAATGAAAATATTTTCGGCTGCACAAATAAAAAAATGGGATGAATTCACCATTCAACATGAACCAGTCAG
>JBKJRY010000245.1:0-32185 GCA_046593045.1 Chitinophagaceae bacterium
ATTCTCTCACCCTTTCCTGAGAATCTGTACTGCCCCTTTTTAAATTTTTACCTGTATTTGCTTTTAACATAATGCAAATATACAACTTACAGACTAAATTATGCTCTTATTAATATAAATCTTTTACCAATCTTTCCAGGTCTGCTTCTTCAAGAACAGAACGTATGGAATTGCTATTATCCCAATGCCATTTAATCAGCCTTATTTTACCTTCGCCAATTTCTATGCCCGTTATATCACCATCATTATAACAACAGCACCCACTATTAAAATAGGTTGGCCGAAGAGATTTTGCAGCACTCTTGTTTTCATTTTTGTTTTCATAGATTAAATTATTAGGGTGACTTGAATATAATCCTGCTGCAAAAACGGGTTTATGTGTATGGCCTGTAATAAGCAACAGGCCTTCTTTATGGCTGCTCCATTCATACATCATAATATTATGCCTGTCGCGAAGCGTAAAATCTTTTGCCGGGGTGTTCACATTTATATCCAGGTAACGTTGTAATGGTCGCCATATATGGCTTACAAGCCATGTACTGAATGCGTTGTTATCACTTAATTTATCTCCCTGGTGACCGTGTGTCAGAAATATCAATAAGTTCTTATTGCTGATTTGCGTCTTTAGCAAAATTCCTTCCCAGATTAACAGGGGCAATTCAAATATATCTTTGAACCATTTATCAACTTCCAACTTATCCTTCCAGGTAAGATCATGGTTGCCAAAAGTTTTAAAGTATTTTTTTTGCTCATGAAACCTTGCTTCCGATTGTAAGGCCTGAACATTTTTTGAGATAACCTCTTCAGGTGTATACTTCCACAGTTCTTCGCTGTCGCCCAAGTTGATATAGAAAAATTTATTACTGAAATAATAATCAAGAGCAGCGAGGTAATTTTTTTCATTTGAAGCAAAATCATCCCCCGGCCCTTTGTCACCTTTATGATGATCGCTGAAAATGATAAATTTGTCATTATATAAATCGGTATCAAGCGTGATCCCTCTCTTACCAGTTTTCTCTTTCAGATTACGCAACAACTTATTTAATGATTTATCTACTTCCTTTCTATCCGGCGCAGATGCGTTGGACGCCATCCGCGTTAACAATGGGCCTAATATTTTCTTTAAAAATCTTTTCAAAATAAAGTTGGAATTAAACTAAACGGCCTGGCCTTAACTAACTTTTTCCAGAAACAAAATTGCCGGGTTTAAAATACTTTCCTACCACAGGCATTCGCTGAAATTCTTTCCATTCCACCTGTAAAATAAACCAAAGGTATAATGCTAGTAAAACAGTGGCTGAAACCAGGTTAACTGTGGCGCCACTAAAGAAATATATAATCGCCGAATGGACGAAAAATAACAGCACAACAATTACGATGTAGGCAGTAAGTTTTTTCCAGGCGTAGGGTACACGATACGCTTTCTGGCCCCATACGTAAGAGATCACCATCATACTTCCATAACAAAAGAATGTAGCCCATGCACAAGCCATATATCCAAAATATGGAATAAAAATATAATTGATAAGCAACGTAATTGCCGCGCCAATAATAGTAATATATGCTCCTGCCATTGTTTTATGCGTGAGCTTGTACCAGATGGAAAGGTTGTAATAAATACCCAAAAACATATTTGCCAAAAGCAAAATTGGCACAACCTTTAACCCTGTCCAATAAATTTCCTTACTTAAAAAATATTTCCATATATCAATATACATTGACACCACAAGGAACATGATAGTAATAGTTATCACAAAAAATTTCATCACTCTTGCATAAATTTTTTGAGGATTTTGTCCTTCCGCTTGTTTGAAGAAAAAAGGTTCGGCGCCCATTCTAAACGCCTGGATAAAAAGTGTGATTAAAATAGACAGTTTATAACAACCAGAATAAATAGCCACTTCATTTTTAGCAGCGGTAATATTTGCAACAGGTGCGAGCCATGTAAGCATTATTCGGTCAAAAGTCTCATTGATCATACCGCCGAAACCTGCTATAAGAAGTGGCAGAGAATATACAATCATCGCACCCCATACTCTCCGGTTAAATCTAAATTCAAAAGAAAAAAACTCCTTATATAAAAGTAGTAATCCAAAAAAAGATGCGCATAAATTAGCAATGATCACATACCCTACTCCATAGCCAGTCTTGTAAAATGTCGCGATAAAACCATAGGGATTTTTCTTTGCAATAACTGGGCAAACAGATAATAAAAAATAGGTAACCGCAATTTGAAGTATAATTGTTGAAAGCCTTATTAGTGCGTACTTTCTTGGCCTTTGATCCAGACGTAGTTTAGCAAATGGTAAGGTCGATAAAGTGTCCAACCCTATGATAAGAGCGGAGTATATAATGAACTCCGGGTGGTTATCGAGTCGTAATAAATGGGCTAAGGATGAGCGTGATAAAATTAACATGACCGTAAGGAGAACAGTGCTGCATAAAATAGAAATAGTGGCAGTGCTGTAAATATCTTTTTTGTATTCCTCTTTTGAGGCGAACCTGAAATAGGCAGTTTCAATACCATAAGTAAAAATCACGTTCAAAAAAGGAATAGCTGCATACATTATGCTCATATCGCCATAACCCGTGGTGCTTAATGTTAACGTTAGATACGGAGTTAGCAGATAAAATAAAAATCTTGCAGCAATAGAACTTACGCCATACCATACCGTTTGCCCTGCCAATTTTTTTATACTGCTCAACTGTTAGATTTTAAAAAAGGTCAAATTTAGTTTTATAATCTTTAACGAAAGTGAAAGGAAAACAAAACATTAAGGCTGGGCAAATCTTTTCTCTTTAAGAAAGGAAGTATCTTTTAAAGTATGCAGGAAATAAACAAGGGCATCCCTATCTGCATCGGTCATATTGATTGGTTTCCTTAAAGAAGAATCAAGAGTAGGGCTCAATTGAATGCCTTTGCGATAATGATCCACTACTTTGTATAATGAATACAACCTGCCATCATGCATATACGGAAATGTTACCGAAACATTGCGCAAGCTTGGTACTATAAACTTTAAAGAATCTGCAGGGTCGCCGGTTATTATCATCCGGCCATAATCTTTTAAATAATTATTCAAAGAAAGGCCATTATTTCTAAAAGAATTATCTGTAAACAAAGGTTCTTTGTGGCAGTTGGCACAATTTGCTTTGAACAAATCATATCCGTGTGCTTCCACCGAATTGAATTCGTCTTCTCCTCTTTTCACTTTATCATATTTTGAATCTGCGGAAACCATAGAACCAACGAACTGTGCCAGCGCCTTCAACATTTTCTGACTGTTAATGGTGGTACTACCAAAAGCGGATTTAACCATGCGAACATAAGAAGTGTCCTTTCTTAATTTCACCAAAACAGAATCAACATTTTCAGCCATTTCATTGGGCGCAGTCATAGGTGAAAGCGCCTGAACTTCTATGTGATTAATGCCTCCATCCCAGTGGTATAATTTTTTCCAGGCAAGGTTAAAAAGCGGTGGTGCATTCCTGGATGTAAACTGGTCGTGAAAACCATGACTAAGATCGTGATCGTAAGTGGCGAATGCAGCAAACTGCTGGTGGCATGATGCACAAGCGAAGTTGCCATCTTTACTAAGCCGCCCATCGTAAAATAATTTTCTTCCTAGTTGAAATCCTTCTTCTGTAAGAGGATTGTTCGCAAAAATATTTGTTGGCGGCTTTGGCCAGCCATTCGGAATATTTAGCTGTAAGGGCGTAGTCCTGTCAGCATGTAAAATACCAAGTGTATTTTTTCTCTCCGCATCAAGAATCAGCGTAAATACGGCTATAAATATAAATATCAGTATCGTGATTTTTCTTTGCACCTATTCTGAAATTATTTTTTCGATACTGAACATCCTTACGTAATTATCGCTCATAGCAAGCGCCAGTTTGCCCGGAGTAGTAATGATTGCATGCTCATCAATCCTTATTTCATTATCGCCTTGCCACCAGTATTGATATCAGCATTGATAAATATCTCAGTGGTCTTACCTGCTCTAAAATTAACATCAGTGTTATTCCTCATATTAAGCTTAATAGATTTGACAACGTTAAAAGGGCCTGAAAATCCTCCTATATGAAATTCGTATTTATTGTTAACCAGTTTGGAGGAAGGAGAATTGCCTTCCATTTTTACCATTACATATCCGCTGTTCCACGTCCAGAACATGTCCTTTGTGGGGTCAAGATCATCTGTTTGGGCTCCTGACACATTGTGCAGGCTATCCACTCCTAATAAAAATTGTAACACATTATAATTTCCCGCAGGTATAGATAAAGTAAAACTTTGCGATTCGATTTTACTTTCATCAATAAGATGATAACTATTATTCTCCCTGTAGATATTTTCAACCCCTGAAAGAGAAACATTGGTAACATAATACCTAAGTTTTGCGATGGTATATTTTTCGCTAAATGGATTTGAATAAATGGAATCGTTTAAAACTACACCTGAAGAGCCCACTGAGTTTTTAAAAGTAATTTTTACCGTTGAAGAAGCAATTTTCTCTTTATTTTTTTTTGCATTGAAAGAAACAGTAGCAACGGAGAGGACGGATACAATCACCATCCATTTGAATATTTTAAAATCAATCATCAATTTTATTTATTTTCTTTCGCCCTAGTTTTATAAGAGACTTTTCTTTTTTCGCTTTTTTTATTTTTAGCCTTGATGCTTTTGTGGGCTTCGTTGGCATACGTTTCTTTCTTTTAATCAGGGCATTATTTATGAGCAGGAGTGTTTTCAGAATTACCTGCTCTTTATTTCCTAATTGAGATCTTTCTGATTGACTTTTTACCAGCAGGTAACCACTATCCGTTATTTTATTCGTAAGTTTTTCCCGGATAATTTCTTTTTGTTTGTCAGTTAAAATATTTGATGAGGCAACATGAAACCAGCCTTCCACCATTGTCTCCACCTTGTTGACATTTTGCCCACCGCTTCCCCCGCTGCGGGCTGTTTTAAATTTTATTTCTTTTAAAACATTCACCATAAACCAAATTTACTAAATAATGAAAAGTAATCGTTTGAGAACGATGCAGTTCATTTAATATGTACTTTGTTAATAGTTAATTTTTATAAGAACAAAAAAATTGACATTTTTGCACATAACCACAGTAAATGAAGCTAAACGGTATATACAATTCCCTTTGTGAAAGAAAACACTCCGGCAAAAAATCATTTGCTGTATTAATTGACCCCGATAAAGTGAATGATGCTAAAATGCATCAGCTTATAAAACTTGCTGTTGCAGCCAGGGTAGATTATTTTTTAGCCGGTGGCAGCCTTGTTACTTCCAACTACCTGGATGAATGTGTGAAGATAATTAAAAATGCCTGTTCTATTCCTGTCATTTTATTTCCAGGGAGTCCCAACCAGATTACAAAATATGCTGATTCTCTTTTATACCTTTCGCTTATAAGCGGGCGTAATGCTGATCTTTTGATAGGCCAACACGTAGTGAGTGCACCGTTTATAAAACAAAGCGGGCTGGAAATTATGAGTACTGGCTACATGGTTATTGACGGTGGAGCCCCAACTACGGTTTCGTACATTTCAAACGCAGCACCTTTACCCTCCGATAAAAACGAGATTGCCATGTGCACAGCTATGGCTGGTGAAATGCTGGGAATGAAATTAATTTATATGGATGCAGGAAGCGGCGCTAAAAAGCCCATTTCTGAAAGCATGATAGAAAATGTTTCCAAATGCATATCTATTCCTTTGATAGTAGGCGGCGGCATTACCGATCCCGAAAAAGCCTATGTTAATTGTAAAGCCGGCGCTGACGTAATTGTGGTAGGCGATGCCATTGAAAAAGATGAAACACTCATAATGGAGATGTCTGCAGCCGTGCATTCTGTGTCGGTAACCATTGCGCAAAATTCGTAAACCCATCCGTTCCGTCTTTTACAAAAAACTTTGTTTATCGCTTTCAGAATTCGATAATACCAGCCAGTAGAATTTTGTGAGTCTCTTATGTTCCTTATCTCCTTCTATTAAAGTAAAATCCTCACTCCTTTTAAATCTTCAATATTCGATTCTTTTTGATTTCTAGGATATAAAGAATCGAAATTATCCAGGCAATAAATATGGCAATCATTACTATCCAGTAAATTCCTGGCAAGATTTCTTCCAATAAAACCAGCGCCTCATTTAATTAAAATTCGTTGCATAAAGTTGTTGCAAAACGACGATGTAAATGTATTTTAACATATAACTTTGCTTTAAGTTTCTAGTTGTAGTAACTAAATACATAAAAAAGCTTTTTAATAAAATTTCGGTTGAGGATTCAATTTTAGATTCTGTCTTTGATGCCAGTAAGGGTAGATAGGTGATACGTCACTTGCCGTATCCAGTTTTTTTACCTGCTCCGGGGTCAGGTTCCATCCGGCAGCTTCCAGGTTTTGCTTTAACTGTTCTTCATTGCGTGCGCCGATTATAATACTTGCGACCGTTGGCCGTTGTAGCAACCAGTTTAAAGATACCTGGGCAATGTTTTTACCAGTCTCTGAGGCAATTGCATCAAGCGCATCAATTGTATTGTAAAATACTTCTTCGTTTATCACAGCTTCGGGTACAGGGCTTCCGCCTTTCGCTACACGGCTATCCCGTGGCAAGGGCTGATTACGGCGATACCTGCCACCTAACCTTCCGGCTGATAATGGCGACCAGATGAGCCCTCCTACTTTTTGATCCAACCCAAGCGGCATAAGCTCCCATTCATATTCGCGGTTAGTTAATGAATAATATACCTGGTGGGCAACATAGCGATTCCATCCATATTTTTCCGAAATGCTTAAAGATTTCATCAGATGCCAACCGGAAAAATTAGATGAAGCAATGTAACGCACCTTGCCACTTTGAACAAGATCGTCCAGTGTTCGCAACGTTTCTTCCACCGGAGTATTACCATCGAAACCATGCATGTGGTAAATGTCAATGTGGTCGGTATTGAGCCGCCTGAGGCTGCCTTCAATTTGGTTTAATAAATGATAGCGGGAAGATCCCTGGTTATTTGGCTGATCTCCAAAAGTAAAAGTTGCTTTGGTAGAAATCAACAGTTTATCTCTCTTTCCTTTTACAGCCTTTCCCAATATTTCCTCCGCAAGTCCATGCGAGTAAGTATTTGCAGTATCAAATAAATTAACTCCGGCATCAAGGCAAAGATTTACTAAACGTGTGGCCTCATCAACCTGCGTGCTGCCCCATGCTTTAAAGAATTTACTACCGCCGCCAAATGTGCCTGTTCCGAAGCTCAATACGGGTACCTCCAACCCGCTTCCTCCCAGAAATCTGTATTCCATTTTATCAATTTTTTTTATCTTAAAAGTAATTGTGGTATTTGATAATTTTCTCTTGTAAAAGGAAGCACAAAGATTATGCTATGAAAAGCACTTGATAATAATATATAAAAAAAGGCTGGTAAATATACCAGCCAATCTGTGGAGAATACCGGGCTCGAACCGGTGACCTCGTGCATGCCATGCAAGCGCTCTAGCCAACTGAGCTAATTCCCCATTAAAGGAGTGCAAATATAAAAGAGATTTTATAAACTTATACTGGTAATTCATCCATCGAAATGATACATATTCTTCATTCGCCCCATATCTCTCCTTCTCCTTTAAGCCATAATTTTATCACCCGGTTTGAAACTGATTTTGGCCGCTCAAGCGGAAATCCTAAAGCCCTGTCCCAGCAGAGACTCGCAAGTACTCCAAGCGATCTTGACACACCGAAAAGCACTGTATAAAATTCATATTCAACAAGGCCATAATGCACAAGGAGCGCCCCACTATGTGCATCCACATTCGGCCATGGATTTTTTACTTTTCCAAGAGATTCCAGAATGGGTGGCACAGTTTCATAAATATTCCATACTGTATTTACTAATGGATCATCTGGAAGATGTTTTTTACCAAATGCCATTTGAGCCTCAAAACGCGGGTCAGTTTTTCTTAAAACTGCATGACCATAGCCCGGAACAACTTTTCCTTCCGACAAAGTTTTTCTTACATAGTCTCCTATTTGTTCGCTCGTAGGCAACTCTGTATTGAGTTCCTTGCGCATATCGTAAATCCATTTTATTACTTCTTGGTTGGCAAGCCCGTGTAATGGACCTGCAAGACCATTCATTCCTGCGGCAAATGCCAGATAAGGATCACTAAGAGCTGAGCCAACGAGATGTGTTGCGTGCGCTGAAACATTACCTCCTTCGTGATCGCAATGTATAGTCATATAAAGGCGCATCAATTCACGAAAACTTTCATCTTCAAATCCCATCATGTGAGCAAAGTTTCCTGCCCAATCCAGCAAACCATCAGGCTGAATATGATTCCCGAATTTATATTTGCGACGATAAATGTATGCGGCAATTCTTGGAAGCCTCGCAATCAGATCCATAGAATCATCGAATGCTGCGGCCCAATAATCTTTTTTATTCATACCCGCAGCATATTTTTTTGCGAATTGACTTTCGGTTTGCAAAGCCATTATTCCAACGACAAATTGTGTCATAGGATGGGTATTTAATGGTAGCGCTTCAATAGTGGCAAAAACATGATTGGGCACATGGCTGCGTCTTTGCCAAACGTTGCTTATATACTGAGCATCTTCTTCTGTAGGTAATTCCCCAACGAGCATTAAATAAAATAGTCCTTCAGGTAATGGCTCATTTCCACCTTCTGCTCTTGGCAACTTTTCCTGCAATTCAGGAATAGAATATCCTCGAAACCTGATACCGTCCTGCGAATCCAATAACGAAGTTTCGGTAACCAATCCGGTAATTCCACGCATCCCCTGGTATATCTGGTGAAGCTTTACCTCACCAATTACTTTTTCCCCATGCGCCCGCAATATATCTTTCACTTCTGCTGATAAAATATCAGCTTTTGCCTTAAACTTGTCTTGAAGTACACCCATATAAAAATTTTAAAAATTATGATTGCTTTTGTAAAAGCAACATGCAAGAGCCCTAAAGTTAACATTACGCTAAACGCAAAACAAATGAAATATTAAGGGGATGGCAAATTATTAAAAGCAACATTATACTACCTTGAATTTCTCCTGTATAAATACCAAGCAAGTATTCCAAAGACTACATTTGGCAACCATGCAGCAACAAGAGGATTGAAGTTTCCTTTCATAGAAAATACTGACGAAAACCTGCCTACCAATATATATAACACACATATAAGCACACCAATGGCAAGATGAAAACCGCTTCCGCCACGGATTTTGCGTGATGCGATTGATGCCCCGATAATGGTTAAAATAAAAACGGACACCGGGTTAGCGCTCCTGTTATATTTTTCCAGTAGTAATGTATTTACATCTTCCGAGCCCCTGCTCCTTTCTAGTTCTATATATTCCTCCAGGGCCGGAGTAGGCAGTTTATCTTTCATATAATCATCCCGCTGCAGGTCCCTCGGCTTAAAATTGAGGTTCATCTGCTTCGTTGGAAGCTTTTCAACACGAGTTTTCAACCCATTAATATGTCTTTCTACAACATTAGTAAGTCGCCATTTACGTGTCGCTGTATCCCACGTGATGGATTGGGATCTTAAATTATAACTTAGGCTGGTGCTATCAAATCTCTGGATAAAAAAATTATTTCCGGTATGGTTTGTTGTGTCATAATACCTAACTCCTGCATAAGAAAACGAATCAAGTTTAAAATATTTATTACTGATTGAAGAAGTGTTTTGATATGCTGCGTAATTGTTATCGATATATGTTGAAGTAAATGCCGCCCATTTTTGATTGGCAGGAGGAAGTACATATTGATTGCACCACCACAAAAAAGCTGTAAATACGAAACCTCCAAAAAAGAAGGGCCGTAAAAAACGACCAAAGCTTATACCGCTGCTCAAAATAGCGATCACTTCCGAGCGATTTGCCATTTTCGAAGTAAAAAATATAACCGCGATAAAAATGAAAAGCGGGAACAGCATAGCATCTATCCGCGGTATAAACCCAAAGTAATATTGTGTAATAATTGTACTTACCGGCAGCCCCGTTTTTGCAAAATCATCCGTTCTTTCGCTAAGGTCAATTACCACAACTATAACCGTAAGCGCAATGATGCTAAAGAAAAAAGTAACAAAAAATTTCTTAAGTATATACCAGTCAATAACTTTCATACAACCCCGGATAAGTTAAGCATCAAATGTAATTGAAAAATCAAACTGGAATTTTTAGAAGCTGTTAAAACGGCAAATAAGCCTGATCAAGGCTAATAGTGAAGCTAAATAATATGGACATAGACAATTCAATTTAAATTATTTCTTTTTTGAAACAAGTTTATAAGAACCATTTATAAATTCTTTCAATTGAGCGACACTTAAGCTGCCATCTACTATAATGGTATTCCAGTGTTTTTTATTCATATGGTAACCAGGCAGAATACACGAATATGTGTCCCGAAGTTCTATTGCGTAATCAGGATCGCATTTTACATTGAATTGCAAGGTTTCAGAAGAAAGAGAAGCCAATAAAAATATTTTATTATTTACCTTAAACACAAGTGTATCCTCTCCAAAAGGAAAACTTTCTGTAGCATTTTCAATTGATAAAGCATATTCTCTTAATTCTTCGATATTCATTACTGGTAACTGTGTGAAATGAATTTAAGATTATTAATTTCAAAAAACATAATGGTATCGCTCTACGACTGCAATTTTTCAAGGCATACCTCAAGGCTGTTTTTCCAAAAAGGTATTTCTATATTAAGCATCCTCTTGATTTTGGACGTATCCAATATAGAATAAGCTGGTCGCACTGCAGCAGTTTTATATTGCGAAGATGCGATCGGGAGTATCTCACATTTACTATTAACAAAGGATGTAATGGCTAATGCAAAATCATACCATGTAGTGGTACCGTCATTGCAATAATTCACTATGCCTTGATGGTCTTTGGAATCTTCGATTTCCTCAATAAATTTCATGATCACAAGAGCAAGGTCTGCAGCATAAGTCGGACTGCCGTATTGATCGTTTATAACATTAAGCTTATCTTTTTCCGTGCATAACCTGAGAATTGTTTTTACAAAATTATTTCCAAAAGAAGAATAGACCCACGACGTTCTTATGATTAGTGAAGATGGATACTTGTTTAAAATAAGCTCTTCACCTCTTAGTTTGGACCATCCGTAAACATTCAATGGGGCAACTGCATCTTCCTCTTTTAAGGCCTCATGATGACTGCCATCATATACGTAGTCTGTAGAAATATGAATGAGCTTCGCTTTATGGTCGCTACATACTGATGCTAGATTTCCCGCCGCTTCCGCATTGATCAGAAAAGCATCTTCTTTCTGCTCTTCAGCTTTATCCACCGCTGTGTAAGCCGCGCAGTTAATGCAATAATAGATTTGTTGCTTTTCAAAATAATTTCTTAAAGCATCAATGTTATCAATCGGAAGAAGTTGCCGGGTTGTAAATAAAAAATCGAATGAAGAAAACTCCTCGGCAAGCTGCCGGAGTTCACTTCCAAGCTGACCGTTTGCCCCTGTTACCAATATTGGTTTTTTAAATTCGCCGGTATTCATCATACATTTTAGCTGCTGAAATCAAAAATATTATTACTGTGGGATAACATAGGATAGAGTTCATCTTTTTCTGAAATAATTTCACTTCCTAAGGGCACTTTCCAGTTAATCTGTAAAGAAGGATCGTTCCAAAAAATACCACCCTCACTTTGTTTGTTATAAAATGTATCGCACTTATAAGTAACCTCCGCGGACTCACTGATTACTGAATAACCGTGGGCAAACCCTTTGGGAATTAATAGTTGTTTTTTATTTTCCGCTGAAAGTTCAATTGTGAATGCTTTGCCATATGTCGGTGAATTTTGACGAATATCCACAGCAACATCTATGATCCTGCCGCTTAAGACTCTTATAAGTTTAGTTTGGGCGTAAGGATTCATTTGATAATGCAATCCCCGGATAACGCCGTACGAAGAACTGGCCTGGTTATCCTGGATAAAAATAATTTCAATTCCTTCGGCTGAAAAAATTTTCCGATTGTAACTTTCAAAAAAATATCCTCTTTTGTCGCCAAAAACCTGGGGCGTATATACAAGCAATCCCGGAAAGTCAGTTGTTTCAAAAGCCATTTTAATTTATTAATGTATATTTTATTTGTTATGAAAAGACCTGGAAGAATAAAGATCTTTAAAATACTCAATCGTTCTTTTTAATCCTTCATCAAATTTTGTTGCAGGTGCATATCCCAGGTATTGCCTTGCAAAAGATATATCTGCCAGTGAATTTCTTATATCGCCCGCCCTTAAATCCCGGTAGGTCGCTTTATGATCAATCTGTAAATACTGTTGAACGGCGTTATACAAATAATTGACCGTATAATTTTCCCCAACTGCCACATTGTACACTTTATTAATTGCTTCATCATTTGTCGAAAGCATTCCCTTTATATTTACCTGGACTGCATTGTCAACGAAAGTAAAATCCCTTGTCTGGTTGCCATCCCCATTTATATAAGCTGGTGTGTTGGTAATAATAGCTTTTACAAAAAGTGGAATGACTGCGGCGTAAGGCCCGTCAGGATCCTGCCTTGGCCCAAAAATATTAAAATACCTGAAACCAATTAGAGAAATATCATAAACATCCGAAAACACATAGGCATATAATTCGTTAGCTTTTTTACTTACCGCATAAGGAGACAGGCAATTACCCGTGATTTCTTCTTTTTTTGGAAGACCGGCTTCATCACCATATACTGACGATGACGATGCATATACAAGGCGTGTGACTTTATTCTCGACCGCCGCTTTTACTATATTTACAAATCCTCCTACATTGACATCATTGGTGTACCCAGGCTCTTTTATCGAACGCGGCACAGATCCAAGCGCCGCCTGGTGACTTATATAATCAATACCTGCACAAGCCTTTCTGCACATTTCAATATCTCTAATATCACCTTCAACAAATTCGAAGCCAGCATAGTCTTGTAAAATTTTGAGGTTAGTTTGAAAGCCATTAGTCAAATTATCAAGTACTCTTACTTTTCCTGCGCCATTTTTAAGAAGATATTCTGCGATATGGCTGCCGATAAAGCCAGCACCGCCGGTAACGAGAAAAGAATATCCACCCAGGTCGCAGTTGTGAAATTTATTGTTCAACATTATACTATGTTTCCGATGATTGCTTAGATTTTAAAGGCTCCAGTATTTTCGGCTGGTTATTTTACCGCGAAACATTCCTTTGATATCCGCAATCATTGCATTTGATTTTGTAATTTCCGCAAATGTTTCATCATTCATATTCATATAGGCTTTGTGAGGAACCGTTATAATCACTGCTTCATAGTCAGTTGAGAGTTCCTTTGTGAGCTCAAAGCCATATTCATGTTTCAATTCATCGCTACTTGCGTGAGGGTCCGTTACATGAACCCGTAAAGAATATGACTTCAGTTCTTTTACAACATCGGCAACCTTTGAATTCCTAATATCGCTTACATTTTCCTTAAAAGTAGCTCCCATCACCAGCACTTTAGCTTCTTTTAAAATGCCATTATTTTTGATAATATGCTGCAGCACTTTCTTTGCTATATGACCTGCCATTCCATCATTGATCGATCGCCCAGCAAGAATCACCTGCGAATTATATCCAAGTTTTTTAGACTTATAAGTAAGATAGTAAGGATCTACACCTATGCAATGCCCTCCAACGAGACCGGGCTGAAACTTCAAAAAATTCCATTTGGTTCCGGCAGCTTCAAGTACTTCAAAAGTATTAATATCCATTTTATCAAAAATAATTGAGAGCTCATTCATAAGAGCAATGTTTAAATCCCGTTGTGTGTTCTCGATTATTTTCGCTGCTTCAGCTACTTTAATAGATGACGCCTTGTAAACGCCGGCGTTTACCACGAGTTCATAAACTTTTGCGATGGTATGGAGGCTTTCATCATCACAACCACTTACCACTTTCACAATGCTGGATAAGGTATGTTCTTTATCACCGGGATTTATTCTTTCGGGAGAATAGCCCAATTTGAAATCAATAATATTTTTTAAGCCTGATAATTTTTCTATTACTGGAAGGCAATCTTCTTCAGTACAACCGGGGTAAACAGTGCTCTCAAACACTACATAATCACCATGTTTCACAACTTTTCCTATTGTTTCACTTGCCCTTTGTACCGGAATAAGGTTGGGCAAATTATTTATATCAACCGGGGTAGGAACTGCTACTATAAAAAACTGCGCTTCTCTTATCTTATCAAGACTGTCTGTAAATTCTATGTCGCAATTATTAAAAGATTCTGCATCCAACTCATTACTTGGATCAATACCCTTCTTCATCATTCCAATTCTATCCGCGTTGATGTCAAAGCCTATCACCGAAATTTTTTTCGCAAATTCCAGCGCAATAGGCAGGCCTACATAACCAAGCCCAATAACCGCAAGCTTCTTTTTTTTATCAAGTAAATCTTTATACATTTTGTTTATTAAACTGGAGCCACTATTAACGACCAATGTATACCAATTGTTTTGGAAGAGCTATAACATCTTACTTAAATATTTCAGCAAGGGTAGCAATGATTCTTTCAACAAAAATAGGAATCAACTATCTATGGCTGTCAAACTCTTTAGGAAGCTTGTAAAGATCTTCCTGCGTAAGAGATTTAAAATATTCATAAGTAATCTTAAGACCGTCGGCCCTGTTTATTTTTGGCTCCCAGTTTAAAAGTTGTTTGGCTTTTGTAATATCCGGCTGCCTTTGCTTAGGATCATCCTGCGGTAAAGGATGATAGGCAATTTTCTGTTGCGTACCAGTAAGCGCTATTATTTCTTCAGCAAATTCTTTTAAAGTTATTTGATCAGGATTACCAACATTTACCGGCATTGAGTAATTACTTAACAATAGCCTGAAGATGCCTTCAACCAGGTCGGAAACATAGCAAAAACTTCTTGTCTGGCTACCATCGCCAAATACAGTTAAGTCTTCACCGCGAAGCGCCTGGCCTATAAATGCAGGTAATGCCCTACCATCATTGAGCCGCATCCTGGGTCCATAGGTATTGAATATTCTTACAATCCTCGTTTCTAACCCATGAAAAGTGTGGTACGCTGTTGTAATTGCTTCCTGGAAGCGTTTTGCTTCATCATACACACCCCGTGGTCCGATTGGATTTACATTTCCCCAATAATCTTCGCTTTGCGGATGAACTAACGGATCACCATACACTTCGCTGGTAGATGCAACTAGTATTCTTGCTTTTTTTGAAAGCGCTAACCCAAGACAATTATGAGTTCCCAATGAACCCACTTTTAAGGTCTGGATAGGAATTTTCAAATAGTCAATAGGACTTGCAGGCGAAGCAAAATGAAGGATATAATCGAGCGTGCCAGGAACATATATAAACTTTGAAACATCGCAATTATAGAATTCAAATTCTTTGAGTTTAAAAAGATGTTCTATGTTCTTAATATCGCCTGTTATCATGTTATCCATACCAATTACACTCAAGCCTTCTTTGATAAACCTGTCGCATAAATGTGAACCTAAAAAACCGGCGGCGCCGGTAATTAGTATTCGTTTTCCTCGTATATCCGGGGCTGAATAATTTGATTCCGGAGAAGTTGATGAATTGTTTGTAATCATTTTATTGGCTTTTAAGCTACTCTTCTTTGTTATGAAAAGTATTGACGGAGTATGATGTAAGTTTTAGTTCTTACATTACAGCTAGCCCATCAAATAACTTTTCTGTTTCACCCTTTACGAAATATTTTTATGATTCCTGGAGCACAGCTTTCCTGCCTATACTTACATAATGAAATCCAGATTCCTGGATACGTAACAGGTCAAAAAGATTTCTTCCATCAAATATTACATTGCCTTTGAGAAGAGATTTCATCTTATTGAAATCAGGTGTTCTAAATTCGCTCCACTCTGTTGCTATAACAAGCGCATCGGCACCTTCCAACGCATCGTATTGATTATCGCTATACGATATTTTATCTCCAATCAGGCTTTTGACGTTAGGCATAGCTTCGGGATCAAAGGCACAGATGGTGGCTCCGGCAGCCGTCAATTCATCTATTATCGTTAAAGCCGGTGCTTCTCTTATATCATCTGTATTGGGTTTGAACGCTAGTCCCCACAAGGCTATTTTTTTGCCTTTGATATCATTATTGAAATAACTTTTTATTTTGGGTAAAAGGTGATGCTTCTGAATTTCGTTCACTTCCATAACAGCTTCCAAAATCTTGAAATTATAGTCATATTGATTTGACGATTTTGCCAAAGCCTGGACATCTTTCGGAAAACAACTGCCTCCATAACCAATTCCCGGGAATAAAAATCTCCTGCCAATTCTGTCATCACTACCAATTCCCCTGCGTACCATATCAACGTCCGCACCCATTTTTTCACACAATTGGCCAATCTCGTTCATAAACGAAATTTTTGTAGCCAGGAAAGAATTTGCTGCATATTTGGTGAGCTCCGCGGATTTTTCATCCATAAAAAGAATCGGGTTTCCTTGTCTAACAAAAGGTGCATATAACTCTCCCAATAATTTTTTCGCTCTTTCTGACGATGTTCCTATAACAACGCGATCAGGTTTCATAAAATCATCAACAGCTACGCCCTCTCGTAAAAATTCGGGATTGCTTACCACATCGAATGCATTTTCTATACCATCGTTAGCTGCATCTACAGCGCTCTTTAAAATTGCCGCCCTTACTTTATCGGCAGTGCCGACAGGAACTGTGCTTTTATTGATAACAACTTTATATTCATCTTTATTTAACAGTTTTCCAATATCATTTGCTACCTGCAATACATATTTAAGGTCTGCGCTTCCGTCTTCGTCCGGCGGAGTAGGCAATGCAAGGAATATTATTTTTGCATCTTTTATTGCATCCTTGATGGAAGTTGTAAAATGCAGCCGTCCTTCTTTTTCATTTCGCAAGAAAATCTTTTCAAGCCCGGGTTCATAGATGGTTACTTTTCCAGAAGACAATTTCTTTACTTTCTTCTCATCAATATCTACGCAGGTCACGTAGTTTCCCGTTTCTGAAAAACAAGTGCCTGTCACCAATCCTACATAGCCCGTTCCAATTACTGCAATGTTCATAGTTTACTTTTTTTATTGTTTAGTTATGTACGTATTCTAATACTTTTTTTGAAATAAAACTTAATTGTTCTTCATTCATTTCTGTGTGTATGGGGAGGGAGATTACGCGTTCAGAGAGCCAGTCTGTTATCTCAAGATTATAATTTGCACCTCCAAAAGCCTCAAACATTTTTTGCTTGTGCGCAGGTACAGGATAATAGATCATTGAAGGAACCTGGTTTTCTGATAAATAATTTACGAGGCCATCCCGATATTCCCTTGGATTTTCTATATTTTCAAGGATAAGTGTGTATTGGTGAAATACATGTTTACAATACTCTGCCCGAAATGGGGTTTTAATCTTATCAGTATTTGCAAAAGCATTGTCATAATAATCAGCAGCTTTTATCCTGGCATTTATATAGCTATCCAATAACGTCAGCTTTACATTTAATATTGCCGCCTGCAGTGCATCAAGTCTTGAGTTACATCCTACTATTTCGTGGTAGTACCTGGTTTTCTGCCCATGATTGGCTATCATTTTTAATTTCTCCGCGAGGTTATCATCATTGGTAAACATCGCCCCGCCGTCACCATAGCAACCTAAATTTTTACTGGGGAAAAATGAGGTACACCCAATGGTGCCTATACCGCCTGTTTTTTTTGCTGACCCATCTTTAAAATAGTAATCACTGCCTATAGCCTGGGCGTCATCTTCAATAACGAATAAATTATGCTCGCTGGCTATTGACATTATTTCTTCCATATTGGCCGAGTGCCCATATAAGTGAACCGGGACAATTGCCCTGGTTTTTGCAGTTATAGCCTTTCTTACTGCAGCCGGATCTAAACAAAATGTTGAAGGATCCACTTCAACAAATACAGGCTTTAATCTCAACAACGCAATTACTTCAGTTGTTGCGATATATGTAAATGATGGAGTAATAACTTCATCGCCTGGCTCAAGACCCAACGCCATCATAGATATTTGCAGTGCATCAGTTCCATTTGCACATGGCACAACATGCTTTACGCCAAGGTATTCAGAAAGTGCCAATGCGAATTGATTCACCACCGGGCCTCCAATGAAAATCGCACTGTCAATAACTTTAGCAATAGCAGTATCCACCTGGTTCTTAATCCCAAGGTACTGTCGCTTCAAATCCACCATTTGGAGGCCATTCATGTGCTTTTTTTAAAAAGGAGCAAAGATAGTACTTGAAACAAGAAATGGAAATTTCAAATTAATAGCCTGTCAATCAACCGAAGGATTTAGTTTTGTTATAAAAAATATTCATTGATTTTACTCTATCATATTTTCCTCTCCATATATTATAACGGCATTCGGGTTGCATCTCTCTGGAATAAAAAAGCAAAATCATGGGTAAACGGAAGAAGGAATTTCTTTGAAAACTTAACAAAAACTTATTCTTTCAATCCGGGCAAAACGGTTTGGATGCATTGCGCAAGCCTTGGGGAGTTTGAACAGGGACGCCCGGTATTAAAAAAAATACAAGAAACTTATGCCGATGCTTCAATAGTCATTACTTTTTTTTCGCCCTCCGGATTTGAAATTGTAAAAAATAACAAAGATTTTAAGCAGGTTTATTACCTGCCAATGGATTCCGCAAAGAATGCAAAAAAACTTGTAGCTACCTTAAAACCAGATTTGGTTTTATGGATAAAATATGAATACTGGCATTACTATTTAAGGGAATTAAAAAACAACAATATTCCGGTACTCCTTATTTCGGGCGTCTTCCTTAACAGTCAGCCATTTTTTAAATGGTATGGAAAATTTTGGAGAAGGATGCTTGACGTTTTTAAACATTTTTTTGTTCAGAACAAATCGTCTGAAGAACGATTACAACTTTTGGTTCCGGACGAAAAAATTACCGTTTCCGGAGATACAAGGTGTGACAGGGTAATAAGTATAGCTTCCAATTTCGTGGATGTTCCGGGCATTGCGGAATTTTGCGGCGATAGTCGAGTGATTGTGGCCGGAAGCACATGGGAAGATGATGAAGCGGAGTGGCTTCATTTTGTAAGAGAACATCCTGAAATAAAATTTATCGTTGCTCCCCACGAAATCGACGCCGAAAACATCGCCGATGTGAAAAAAGAGTTTTATGGCTCAATAACGTATTCTGAATGGATGACTAGTCTCCTGCCTGGAGCGGATGGTCAGGCGAAAAAAAAAGACGCTAATAACACTGAAAAACATTGTCTTATTATTGATAACATAGGTATGCTCTCAAGATTATACAAATATGCAACGATAACGTATGTTGGTGGCGGATTTGGCTATGACGGCCTTCATAACATACTTGAGGCTGCCGTATATGGCAAGCCTGTAATATTCGGACCTGCAATCGAAAGGAATTTTGAAGCGCAGGAGCTTATCGACTGTTCCGGAGGCATAAGTATTGAAAGCGCTTTGGAACTTGAAGAA
Organism: Chitinophagaceae bacterium; assembly: GCA_046593045.1. GTDB lineage: Bacteria > Bacteroidota > Bacteroidia > Chitinophagales > Chitinophagaceae > Ginsengibacter. The sequence goes on from JBKJRY010000245.1 coordinate 19,550, forward strand.
ATTGTAAATAAATTATTGGCTGATAAAAATCAAATTGTCTCAAGAGGTGTGGCTTCAGCTAAATACGTGCATAACAATGCAGGTGCTTCTGAAAAGATTTTGGCTTATATAAAAACTGAAAATTTATTGACCCGGGCAAATCCCTTTTAAACAAGTGATCAAAAAACGAATGTAAATAGTTTTACAAAACCAATTGAGTCGTGAAATCAGCAGTTCATTAATTTAAAAATCTTCTCTTTATCAATTGGTCAAACTGTTTTACGACGGGGTGGCTATCAAGCCAGCCGATTTTTACTTTTAGTTCTCTTTTAATCCAGTATTCTGCTTCTGCATATATTGAAAAATTCTGGATGGTTTTTATGCTTCGTTCATACATTGCTTCATCCCCCCTGAACAATTCGTTTACAAAAACGTACCTGTCATTTACACCTATTGCTTTTCTCAAATCTTTAATTGGCGTATCTGTGAGTTTTTCTGAAAGTTCAATTTTTACCTCTTTTAGGCGATCATTTAATGACTCGGGATATTCAAAAGGTATTTCATTTCCCCTGGTATCCTTTTTTTCTAATGGAGTCTGATGGGCAAGTGTAGGCATATCTTCTATAGGATCATACTGGAAGACCGGCTTAGCATGAGAAGTGAGAGAATTCACCACCTCTGCATTCTTTTTTATTTGTTCTAATTCTTCTTCGATCTCTTTTTCATCAACCTGCAATACTTCTATATGTTTTTCTTCGAATACGTCGTTCCCCGAACCTGATTTTTTTTCAAGTTCAACAATATTTGCAACCCAGGGCATTATAACAGAAACCTTTTTGCGTATGATTTCCTGTTTATTTTCTCCCCTGCTTGTTAGTTCAGCCAAAAGCATCCGGGCAGTATGTACCATCTCCCCGGCAGAGCTATTATCATCAAGCTGCTTTTGTAGTTTTTTTATGAGAGTCGACACTCTTTCCATCAATAGTGGTAATAATGTTTTTTAGAAATATGATAACGAAAAATGTTTGTGGTGAATTAACATAAATCATTAACCTTGCAATTATGGCTAAGTTACAAATTGAAATCAAAATGAAATACAAAAAATGTTTATAGAACCTAATTATAAAGGAGAGCGACGTGGATGGATCGAAGTTATTTGTGGCAGTATGTTCAGTGGCAAAACAGAAGAACTTATAAGAAGGCTTAACCGTGTAAAAATTGCAAATCTAAAAGCTGAAATTTTTAAACCATCAGTTGACGTCCGTTACGATGAATTGAAAATTGTAAGTCATGATGAGAACAAAATTCACTCCACGCCTGTCGACAATTCACAGACTATTCTCCTCCTGGCCCAGGATGTGGATGTGGTAGGTATCGACGAAGCCCAGTTTTTTGATGATCAGATAACAGTAGTTTGTGAAAAACTTGCTTTGAAGGGAATACGCGTGATAGTAGCAGGGCTTGATATGGATTACACAGGAAAGCCGTTTGGTCAAATGCCTAATTTATTGGCAATTGCGGACTATATAACCAAGCTCCACGCAATCTGCATGATTTGCGGAAATATTGCCAACGTAAGTTATCGAAAAGTTGCAGGTGGCAAACAGGTCCTTCTTGGTGAAAAAGATATATACGAACCCAGATGCAGGCACTGCGCTACATTAGGTGAAAATGTTATCAAATAAAAAACGGGCCTCGATTGCAGCCCGTTTTTTTATCATTACCCTGGTGGTTTATTTACTTATCATCAACTTTTGGGTTTGCACACCAGTTCCATTAATCACTTTTATGAAATAAATTCCTGAGCTTAATTTCCTTACATCTATGGTGTTATAATTAATACCATCACTTACTCCAACTGTTTTCCTTATTACTTTTTCCCCAAGCTGGTTAGTAACAATAATTTCTGCATTACCTTTTTGATATGCATCAAAAGATAATGTAACCGTTGCTGAAGCAGGAACGGGATAAAGTTTTAGCCCCCCTCTTATTGTCGTTGGCTTATCAGCTTCTTCAGGGCCATTTGAATTAAAGTTAGAAGCGCCTAACTGAATATTTAAAGTATAGCACTGATAACTACTATAAGCACCGTTATAGCCATAAACATAAGCAGTGTATGTGCCCACTTTGTTAGTATTATAAATAACGGTTTCAGTAGATGTTCCGGCGTTTTGAGAAGTCTTAACCAGGGAACCTGTTGTGCTGTATAACTTCAAGTCATAATCATAAGGCAGATTTGAGAGTGTTACTTTAATCTTCTTCTGGCTATTAGTATTATTAAATTTAAAATAATCATTATCCCCCGTCGCCCCTATTAATCCACTTATATCTACCCCGACAGAAACCGCTGCGGCAGTCGAAATAGTATTATTTGGCTCATATTGATCGGTGCAGCCCGAAGAAGCTAAAGTCGTGAACTGAGCTGTGCTGTAGGAACTGCTGCCGGATGAACAATTTGTTCTCACCCTCCAGTCATAAGAAGTTGAAGCCGATAAATTACTAAGCCTGACCGTTATAGCTGTAGTGGCAGTAGTGGCATTTATCCACGTAGAAGAACTGGTTGCCTTATAATCAACAGAATAATTATTACCGCCAATTACAGCACCCCAGGATATGTTAGCAGTTGTGGCTGTCACAGCGGAAGATGCAAGGCCTGAAGGAGGATCACAAACAAAAGGGGATGTAGTAGTAAACTGGGCGCTTACATAGTTACCACTGCCAGCAGAACAATTTGCCCTAACCCGCCAATCATAAGTAGTGCCCTGTGTTAAACTGGTAATATTCTTTGAAGTTGCGGCAATAGCAGTTGCGGCATTAGTCCATGTAGATGCAGTGGTTAATTTATAATCTACGTCATAGCTCACCGCGTTAGTTACTGCAGTCCAGTTTACAGTGGCGCTTGTATTAGTAATTGCCGAGGAAGACAATCCTGTTGGATCGCCACAAGCTACAGGCGAACAAGGATCCAGTGTAAAAGATGCTATCCGTGTACTCCATGTAGACGCTGCGTTATACTCACATGTAAACCAAAAGGTGACTCCATCAGGATCGCAAACCAACTCATTATAATCTCCATAGCGGGTACTCCCATTTGACGCGGTTCCTGCAATGATCACATCTTCACTATAAGTCATTGTATTCAATGCATCGCATTCCTTCCTGCCGGTGTACCTCGCCCCGGGATAAACGCTGGTCGCAGATGACGAAACATTATACGCAAGGCCAATGTTACCATAAACATCGTAACAAATACCCGGCAGCCACCTGTGTGTATTGTCAGGAGCATAAGTACTTTGCTGATAGACACCCCAGTTGCCCGTGCTTTTACGAAGTTCATACCATCTTACCCCGGAAATATTTGAACCTTTGTCCACCACATGCGACAATACTATACCTTCATATCCTGCGAAGTTTCTATAAATAGGCTTATTCATTATTTTTTGATGCAACGCTTCCACCTTTGTAGAAGTTCCGGGTTGTGTTATACATTGTCCCCTGGTAGTTGAGCATATATCTGATTTATATGCAACAGTCGCCAATGCGACTTTTGTCGTTACCCGTGAATTAGAGGGCGTACTAAAATCAACTTTAAATTCTAAAATGCCGATGCTATCCCTGTCGGCAGTTGTGGATGTCCAGGCATCATCAGCCATATATGCAATTAGCCCACCGGTACCGGCAGGCGGCAGAGAATTCCCTTCAAGGCTGACAGGGCTCATTGAAAAAAACTTGCTTGTAGTTCCCAAAGTAAATTTTTGCATTGTTGCGGTTCCGTTGCCTGCAAGCATTTTTACCCTGTCAAATGCGTATACACTTGAGCCGGAATATGTAGAGCCATTTGCAAAATCGTTAGTAGTGCCATAATAGGCATCGGGCCAAACTGAAAATTTAGGATAATCAGGAAAAGTGTTGCCCGTACTAAAAAAATAAACATACCACTGACCGGCCGGATCCCCGGTTGCAGTGATGGCAATAATCAATCCTTCGGTTCCTGTTTCAGGCTTGTTGGCAAATTCAGTCAAAATGAACCTGTCTGCAAGTTGATCGTATAATACAATAGGATCACCCAGGCCTCCCTTACCTGTAATTGCGTCGAGATATGTTTGCGCAACTACCTGTCCTCCACTTTTATTATATACTTTAAATAATGCTCCGGATGATCCATTGATCATCTGGATAACATGGTTTGGGCCAACAGACATTGTCGGATCAGGTGGGTTTAGTGGTTGATAGGGCATACCCGCAAAATTTCCTGTAATGGCCCTGTCAGTTGCCGGTTGCCTATGGGGAATAGAGGGGTAACTTTTTTGCAGGGCGGGATCTTCTCTGAAAATTTCTGCCGGCGGATAAAGCATTGGTTCGCTCCCTTCTTCAAATGCTTCATCTTTGCCAATAATGCCATCCTCGTCTCTTACTCTTACATCCGGTATTGATTTATCTGCAGGGCTAAAATCCCTCAAAGCTTTTGTAATTTTTATTAATTTCCCGGTAATTATTACAGGATTTTTAGCTATTACTGACTCTTGCGCATGAACGGAGAGCAAGGGAAATAATGCCGCGAGAAAGAAGGGGATTTTTCTCATGTGTTATAGTTTAAATGTTAAGGAATACCTAAATTAATTCAATTATCTGAAATGCATGAAACGTAGAAATACTCGATTTTTTAAGATATATGCCAGGATTTTCATTCCATGAATATTCTAAGATATTTTCTTAAAAAAAGTCAATTAAAGCGCCAACTAAAAACTAAAGAGCAAGGAATAAATAGTAAGATTGCAACCATGTCAAAAATTATTGCATTATTAAAAAAGGATCTGTTGCTTGAGCTAAGGCAGCAACATACCTTCTATGGCATCCTTCTATATGTCGCATCTACCATTTTTGTGCTATACCTGGCAATGGGGCAACCTGAAAGTACAGTGTACAACGGGCTTTTCTGGATGATACAATTGTTCGTGTGTGTGAACGCTGTAGCAAAAAGCTTTTTGCAAGAAAGCAGGGGCAGGATGTTGTATTTTTCTTCGATAACAAGTCCTGTTACATTCATTATTGCAAAGCTTATTTACAGTACGCTCGTTATGTTTATCATGATTTTTGTAAGCCTGGTGTTATTTAGAATTCTATTTGGTAACCCCGTTATTAATCAATTACAATTTGTAGGTATTGCATTGATTGGTGGCGTAAGCCTAAGCCTTGTATTTACATTGATGGCGGCTATCTCCGCTAAAGCTCAACAGAATGCAGTTGTGATGGCTATTCTCGGGTTTCCACTTATAATCCCCCAATTAATGTTATTGATGAAACTTTCCAAATCCGCATTTGGAGAAATATTCAGGGAAGGCGCTCTATTACAGATGTCGCTATTATTACTCGGCTTTGATCTAATGGTTATTATCCTGGCAGTTATTTTATTCCCCTTTTTATGGAAGGATTGATCAGCTATTCTTCATAACATCTGCCATTGTCTTACCAATATCGGCAGGGCTGGCAACAACATGAACGCCACAGGCGGCGAGTATCTTCATTTTAGCGGCGGCAGTGTCTTCTGCACCACCAACAATTGCACCTGCGTGGCCCATCCGGCGACCGACGGGAGCGGTTTGCCCTGCGATAAATCCCACTACTGGTTTGGTCCCATTTTCTTTGATCCAATTTGCTGCATCTGCTTCCATGCTTCCTCCAATCTCCCCAATCATTACAATGCCATCCGTGTCTTTGTCGTTCATAAAAAGTTCTACAGCTTCTCTGGTAGTTGTGCCAATAATTGGATCACCGCCAATGCCTATGGCTGTTGATATTCCAAGGCCTGCCTTTGCAACCTGGTCTGCGGCTTCATAAGTGAGCGTGCCGGATTTTGAAACGATTCCGATTTTACCTTTCTTGAAAATGAATCCTGGCATAATACCAACCTTGCATTCGTCCGCTGTTATAACTCCCGGGCAATTAGGTCCTATTAATCTTGCGTTAGTATCCAGGAGATAATTCTTTACTTTCACCATATTCTGGATAGGGATTCCTTCAGTAATGCAAACAATCAATTTTATCCCCGCGTCAGCGGCTTCCATTATAGCATCAGCGGCAAATGCCGGTGGTACAAAAATTATACTTACGTCTGCTCCTGTTTCCTTTACCGCTTCTTCAACAGTATTAAATACAGGACGATCCAAATGGGTTGTTCCACCTTTATTAGGTGTAACTCCACCAATTACTTTCGTTCCATACTCTATCATTTGTGTTGCATGAAATGTACCTTCTGTACCTGTAAAACCCTGCACTAAAATTTTGGAACCTTTGTTAACTAATACTGACATGTAATACTATTTAGGTTGGCAAATATATGAAAAGTAAGGCCCGTTATTCTTCAAAGGTGCTACTGGAAATTTTATGATCAAAAACTTCCTGTTGATATTATTTAATAATTAAAAAATTATCACCATCAAACAATCCAAGGTCACTTAATTTTAAATGTGGAATTACCAGCAGCGCCATGAAAGATAAAGTCATGAATGGTGCGCATAACTTCGAGCCTAATTCTTTCGCTGCTTTATCAATTTCGGTATACGCCTCTGCAACTTTATATCCATCTTCATTACTCATAAGGCCAGCAACAGGCAATGATAATATTTTTTCAAATTTCGGGGCGCGACCCGCAACGCAACTCACCCCCCCCTTTTGCTCTATTACCAAATTAACTGCCCGGCAAAGGCTTCCATCATCAACGCCAACCGCTATAATATTATGGCTATCATGAGCAACTGAAGATGCAATAGCTCCTTTTTTTAATCCAAAATTTCTAATAAACCCTTTCGCGATTCGGGTATCTTTATAACGGTTTACAACAACGATTTTCAAGATATCATTTTCTATGTCGCTGATATAACCATCATTTTCAACCGGCGGTCTCACCGCTGCTTTGTTAGTGATAAGCTGCCCGTCTAAAGCTTCAATAGCATCTATCTCCCCGGGGAAATCTGCAACAGGAAACCTAAAATCCGAAATCTCTTTTTTATTACAATTGAAGTTATTTATCAATGATGACTGCGGTGCTTTGATCTTTGTAATACCGTTTTCTGCAACTTGCACGCCATTAATGTAGGTAGCAACTATATTGAAATTTACCAGGTCCTTTACAACAATAAAATCTGCGTGATCACCTTTTTGCAATAAGCCGACATTCATGTTGTAATGCTTCACCGGGTTTATGCAGGCTGCCTGCAAAACATTAAACACATCAATCCCTTTTTCCACAGCTCTTTTACAAAGTTCATTAATGTGTCCATTCACCAGGCTGTCTGGATGCTTATCATCACTGCAAAACATTATTTCATTTGGATGCTCATGAAGCAAATCTATTAACGCATCGAAGTTTTTTGCAGCACTTCCCTCGCGAATTAAAATCTTCATCCCATATTTTAATTTATCCTCAGCCTCATCTTTGGTAAAACATTCGTGATCTGTACTTATTACCACCTCACCACCAGGCATACCCGCTTCAATGTATTTTTTCGCATTTTGGCCTCTTAATCCAGGCGCATGGCCATCAACAGGCTTGTTATATTTTTTTGCAGAATTTATTTTCTTTAAGACTTCTTCATCTCCATGCAATACGCCAAGAAAATTCATCATTTCACTCAGATAGTTAATCTCATCTTTTGACAAAAGATGATCGACCTCGTCTGAATTCAGGGCCGCGCCTGCTGTTTCAAAGATTGTAGCCGGAACACAACTTGGCGCGCCAAAATGAAATTTAAAGGGAACCTGATTGCCATTTTCAATCATAAACTCCACGCCTTGTATACCGCATACATTGGCTATTTCATGAGGATCGCTAATAGTCGCAACCGTGCCATGCACAACGGCAAGCCTCGCAAATTCTGAGGGAACAAGCATTGAGCTTTCAATGTGCACATGAGCATCGATAAAGCCAGGAAGTATAAAATTTAACTGCTCATCGACATTGCCGTCGTTTTTAATAGACTTTATTTTTCCATTTTCAACTTCAATTAAACCTGAATAAATTTCCCGGGATTCAATATCCACAATATTACCCTTTAAGCTAAAATTCATTTAATAGACATTTAAAAAACGTTTCGATGTATATAAATACATCCCCTTGATTTTAGTATTCCCGGGAGTAATTGAAAAAACTATGAGCTTCAATAATAAATTATCTTGCAATTAAATTTATTATTCATGAAAAATATAATTCTTTTCGTCCTTTTTATTTTGGCACTGGTTTTTTTTCAATTCACCACAGCGCAATCTGTTGACGATATCATAAATCAATATGTAATAGCAAGAGGAGGAATAGACAAAATAAATTCAATACAGTCCATCTATTTGGAAGGCACCAGGGAAATGATGGGAAGTGAGGTTGAAGTTAAAGTTACCAAAGTAGAAGGAAAATTGTTTCGTACGGATTTCGAGTTTGGCGGAAATGCCGGGTATACAATAGTAACCCAGGATAAAGGATGGAGCTACATTCCAATGCGTTCCGATAAGCCATCAGAAATTCCTGCCACCATTTTGAAATCCATGCAAAGCCAAATGGATATTGCAGGGCCATTGGTAAACTATAAAGCCAAAGGCTATGTTGCTGCACTTAAAGGAAAAGAAAATATAGACGGAAAAGAGGCTTATAAGCTAGTATTAACCAGCAGGGAAGGAAAAGATGTTACCTATTTTATTGATACGGATGAAAGCCTCCTCATACAAACAAGGCAGATGAGTGAAGGAGGAAGGGATAGCGGCGGAGAATCTAAGGAAATAATAACAAATTATAGTAATTATATGAACGTTGATGGCATAATGTTTCCCCAAACAATAACCACCGAAGGAGGAGGAATGGGAGGCGGTGCCATGACCTTCGATAAAATTGAAATAAACATACCCGTTGATGAACAGCTTTATAATCCTTCCAATTTACAATAATCACCAACTAACAAGTGCGGGAACTTACCATCTATTTTTAAATGAATTCTTACAAAGCTCACCGGGATAAATAATTTAATTTGAAGAATGAAAAGCCCTTAGCACATAAAAGCACGATTATCTTAAATTCATAAAATCTGTTCTCACTACCTTAGTAATTCGAAATATTTAATTCCATTACATGAAACGATTTTTATTACTTTTTACCTTTTTCCTGTTTATTAGTTTCTTATTTGCCCAAAAGAAAAATCAACAATCCAGGCCTGGCACAACTGGAGATAGTATATTATTATCAACAACAAAGTTTAGGCTGGTAGGTCCTTTCCGCGGAGGAAGAAGCGGCGCTGTTGCCGGGGATTATAAAAATAAAAACACTTTTTATTTTGGCGGCACGGGAGGAGGAGTTTGGAAAACGCAGGATGGTGGAAACAACTGGAAAAATATTTCTGATAAATTTTTTGGCGGTTCAATAGGTAGTGTATCAGTTGCTCCTTCCAATTCTTTGATCGTATATGCCGGCGAAGGCGAATCAACCCTACGCGGCAACGTTAGTGAAGGCCATGGTATTTGGCGTAGCGATGACGCCGGTCGTAACTGGAAACATATTGGCCTGGATAATTCAAGGCACATCATGCGTATCGTAATTCATCCGGACAATCCTGACATTGTGTGGGTGGCCGCACTTGGCCATTTATTTGGCCCATCAAATGACAGGGGCGTTTATAAAACTGTGGATGGTGGTAAAACCTGGAAAAGGACTTTATTCAGCGATGACCAAAGTGGAGCTGCTGAATTGGCAATGGAACCAGGAAATCCGTCAATTTTATATGCCGCAACGTGGTCGGTTATACGCACTCCTTATAGTCTTGAAAGTGGCGGAAAAGGAAGTGCTTTATGGAAAAGCACCGATGGAGGTGAAAACTGGAAAAAACTAATTGATAAAAAAGGCTTTCCGGGTAAAACGACGATTGGCAATATTGGTATAGCGGTTTCGGCAGTAAAGCCTGAGAGGGTATTCGCCCTGGTAGAATCAGAAAAGGGTGGGTTATTGAGAAGTGATAACGGCGGCGAAACATGGGAAACCGTAAGTACAGATGCCAATATACGACAGCGTGCCTGGTATTTCAGCAAAATTTATTGCGATCCAAAAAATGCAGACGGCATTTATGCGCTGAACGTAAATATGTATAGCAGCACGGATGGCGGTAAAAACTTTAAGGTAATAAACACGCCCCATGGAGATCATCATGATCTTTGGATTGATCCTGAGAACAGCAGCCGCCTGATTGTTGGAGATGATGGCGGTGGCCAGGTAAGTTTTGATGGCGGAGCTAACTGGAGCACTTATCAAAATCAGCCAACCGCACAATTTTACCGGGTATCCACCGACAATAATTTCCCCTATCGATTATTGGGTGCCCAACAGGATAATTCTACCGTTAGGATTTTATCGCGTACTAAGGGCAGCCAGATTGATCAAGGTGACTGGACACCTACTGCGGGTTTTGAAAGTGGATATGTTGTTGCAGATCCTTCCAATCCTGATATTGTTTATGGTGGAAATTATGGAGGATTTATTTCGAGATACGATCATAAAACCGGCGAGAACAGGGCAGTAAGTGTTTGGCCGGTTTATGACCTTGGCAGTGGCGCAGCTATCTCCAAATACCGGTTTCAATGGAACTTTCCCATTTTCTTTTCACCACATAATCCCAAAAAACTATATGCCGGTGGCAACCTTTTGTTTGCAACAGAAAATGAAGGAGCAACCTGGGCAGCATTAAGCGGTGATCTTACAACAAACGATAAGAGCAAACAAAAATCAAGTGGTGGTCCTATTACCCAGGATAATACAGGAGCGGAAGTGTATTGCACCATTTTTACCGCAATGGAATCGCCGCTTGAAAAAGACTTGCTATGGACAGGCAGTGATGACGGGTTGATAAATGTAAGTAAGAATGGTGGAGCGAATTGGGAAAATGTTACTCCTGCGGATGCAGGTAAATGGATGATGTGGAATTGCGTGGAAGCAGATCCTTTTATAAAGGGAACTGCCTATTTTGTAGGCACAAAATATAAACTGGATGACTATACACCTTACATATTTGTAACAAACGATTATGGAAAAACATGGAAGAAAATAACTAACGGCATTGCTCCCACGCATTTTGCAAGATGCCTGAGAGCGGATAAAAAAATTCCCGGATTGTTGTATTGTGGCACAGAATACGGAATGTATATAAGCTATGACTACGGAGCAAACTGGAATCCATTTCAGCTAAATCTCCCAATGGTTCCCATTACAGATCTTGCAACAAAGAATAATGACCTGGTTGTTGCCACGCAGGGGAGAGCCTTTTGGATATTAGATGATTTGAGTGTTGTTCAAAACATGAGTAAAAACGTTGCCGAAAAAGAAATCTATATTTTCCCGATTGAAGATGCATGGCGAATGGACGGTTCGCAAAACCTGGATGCAAAAAATGCCGGCATCAACCCTCCGAATGGTCTGGTAGTAAATTATTTTCTTAAAGAGATAGCTGATAGTGCCTTGGTGAAAATTTTTGTATTGGATAATAATAAAAAAGTAGTCAGCAGCTACAGCAAAAACCCCTCAGGTGATACAGCAAAAATAGATGCAGTAAAAGGTATGAATCAATTTGTATGGAATATGAATTATGCGCCTGCCGAAAAAGTAGATGGAATGATTTTATGGAATGGTAATGTGCCAGGCCCAAAAGCAATTCCCGGTAAATATTTCGTGCGTATAGTAATAGACAATAAAGATAGTGTAGAAGCCGAAGCCGTTATAAAAGCCAATCCCAATTTCAAACAAACCCAACAGGAATATGAGGATCAGTTTAATTTCCTGGTATCTGTAAGAGATAAGTTTTCTGAAATTCAAAAGGGGATAAAAAATATCCGGGAACTAAGAAATCAGATAAACGATTTCATGGCGAGGCAGGGACGGGATACTACAGGTGCAATAAAGATGATGGCTGATTCAATCAATAAAAAAATGACCACAATAGAGGAAGCTCTGTATCAGACAAAAGCAAGAAGTCAGCAGGATGTATTGAATTATCCCATAAGACTTAATGACCAGATTTCGGGGTTATATGACTATGCATCTTCCGGTAACTACCCGCCTACACAACAGGTAAAAGAGGCCTATAAATACCTGGCAGCAAAAGCAGATGTAGAATTAAATAAATTAAAAATAGTTTTAGAAAAAGATGTGCCAAAATTCAACGAATTAATTAGAGAAAAGCAACTGCCGGTGATAGGTATTAAGAAAGAATAATTGTGTAATTTTAGGAAAATGATACAAACATTAATTCATCCTCCAAAATCAATGCTGGAAGTTTGGGAAAGCCTTCCTGAGGGAACTTTGTGCCAGCTAATTAATAATAAGTTAGTTACGAGCCCTGCGCCAATTATTATTCACCAGGAAGTATTGAATGAAATAAATATTGAAATGTCACTTTATCTAAGAAATCATCCGATCGGGAAAGTGCTGATTTCTCCTTTAGATGTTCATTTTTCAAAACAAAATATTTTACAGCCAGATATACTTTTTATAACAAATGAAAACCTGGATAGAATAAAAGAAAATGGTCTGTTCGGAGCGCCTGATCTTGTAATTGAAATTCTATCACCTTCCACATCGCATATTGATTGGAAAGACAAAAAATTGATCTATGAGAAATATGGCGTTAAGGAATA
>JBKJRY010000291.1:0-5980 GCA_046593045.1 Chitinophagaceae bacterium
TTCCTTTTGGAATTGGAAATGCAAATAAATCGTATATGGTCACCGTTACGTCTTCCTTAATTTTCACCGATTTTTTTATTCCTAATAGCCTTTTTCCTTCTTTGATCCACGACTACTTTAATAACATCCATTCAAAATAACCTTTTATGCGTTTACTAAACTGCCTTGCCTTTGCGCTGCCCGACGGAGCCCGGGAATGGCTCATTGCTATACTCCTTTTAGTTGTTGTTCTATACTGGATCAAAACCATCATTTACATTGCAAATAGCCGTTTCAGCAATGAATCAAATAAGATCTTGTGGCTTTTAATTGTGATCCTTCTTCCCGTTGTGGGCATGTTAGCGTTTATCTATTTTGGAAGGAGTCATTCCAGACTGAACTAAATGAATCTATCGTACCCGGGATGGGAGTTGAACCCACACTTCCATTGCTGGAAACAGGATTTTAAGTCCTGCGTGTCTACCAGTTCCACCACCCGGGTAAACATTTTAGAAAAAAAAACCCGACATAGTCGGGAATAACTTGTGAGCGGAAGACCGGGCTCGAACCGGCCACCCCGACCTTGGCAAGGTCGTGCTCTACCAAATGAGCTACTTCCGCAAAATGTTAAGAACTAAAAATGGACGGCAAAAATAGCCATTACAGCTTTGTAAGCAAAATTTATTTGTATTGCGGATTGTATAATGTATTACCGGGAACCTCTACTTTAGGCTTTCCAGTATACCTGTGTTTGTACATGGTATAACAGCCACCTAAAATAAGCGCCGCAAATATTACGAGCTGGCAATAAAATAGAAAACGTGAAGAGGATACCCAGTTGTGCGCTATATCCTTGTCAAGACCATCTGATACTTCTTCGTGTTCCATATGTTAAATTTTGCACGGCAAAAATAAATCATTGAGTTTAAAAATCATTTTTTGTCGCAAACAATTTCAGAAAATGTTTTTTTCTTTTTCATAAAATATATCCAGGCGATACTTCCATTGTAAACACCGTGTAAAGCATCCATTTTTATTTTTCTTAATTTTTCCCCTCTTCTGCCCGTAAATATCCATCTTAAAAAATAAAGATGAGCGTTTGCAATCGAAATGAAGGTACTAAAGTTGGCGTCTATCAAAGCACGATAGGCAGCAACAACATCAAGAAATATTCTCACAGGAATTTTCCATAATGATTCCCTCAATGGAAGGTTCTTCGTCATCATAACCAGGTTGTTCCTGAAGTTCAAGAAAACTTTTTTACGGTCTCCCATAGGTAACGTGCCGCCGCCTACGTGATACACTACAGATGAAGGTTCTGAATAAATTTTATAGCCCGCCCGCTGCATTCTCCAGCACAGATCGATCTCTTCCTGGTGTGCAAAAAAGTATTCATCAAATCCATTAAGTTCATGAAAAACTGAAGACCGCACAAATAGTGCGGCGCCGGATGCCCAAAAAATTTGCTGTGTGGAATTATATTGACCCACATCTGTTTCACAGGTTTCAAATATTCTTCCCCGGCTAAAGGGATAACCTAAGCAATCAATCCATCCCCCCGCTGCGCCTGCATATTCAAACTGATCTTTTCTTTCGAATGACAATATCTTTGGCTGGCAGGCAGCAATTTTATTATCGGATTCCATTAAGGAAATTATCGGAGCTATCCAGTTGGGCGTCACTTCAACATCACTGTTCAATAATACATAATAATCTGCCACAACTCTCTTCAATGCTGAGTTATAGCCCTTAGAAAAGCCCTCGTTAGTGTCGCTTAACAATAATCTTACTTCCGGAAAATTTTTACGCAAAAAAGAAATTGAATCGTCAGTCGACGCATTATCAGCAACAATTACATACAGGTTTTCATAATCCGATGCCAGCACTGACGGAAGAAATCTTTCCAGTAGATTTTTCCCGTTCCAGTTTAGAATTACTACGGCGACAGATGGCAATGAAATCAATATTTTAATTTTAAGCTATATCACAAACTTAAAAGATTTTAGTTTGTAGATTATACATTTTAGATTTGATCACAATCTTTTTAAATGCTGAGGCAACTTTTAAATTTACGAACGGGGCTTGCATTGGTTGCTGTAGCAATCGTTACAGGCACTGTTTTCTATTCAAATCTGTTAGCGAAAAAAATAGAACAAGAGGAACGGGAAAAGATAAGCCAGTGGGTAGAAGCAAATAAATTCATAGCTGCATCAACCGAAAATGCCGATCTCACGCTTGCGAGCCAGATACAACAACAAAATGCTGATATCCCTATCATTCAAACAAACGAAGAAGATAGCATTATCGACTCAAGAAATTTAGATTTAGCTGAATTGCGAAATTCAAAGGGTTATTTAGAAAAAAAATTAAAGGAATTCAAATCCGCACATCCTCCTATTTTGCTTGTGCTAAGTAAGAAGCCTTATGTGGCTGATAAATATTATTATGGTGATTCTGTATTATTAAAGCAGGTAAAATACTATCCGATCGTTCAGCTTTTTATAGTAGCGCTTTTTATTTTCATAACATTATATGCTATTTCAACGCGAAATAAATCAACTCAAAACCAGGTGTGGGCCGGGATGGCGAAGGAAACCGCCCATCAGCTTGGAACACCTATTTCATCGCTGGAAGGTTGGGTGGAAATGTTGAAGGAAAATGATGAAAATAAGAACATTTCAACGGAAATGGAGAAAGATGTGACGCGACTGAAACTAATAAGTGATCGTTTCGGTAAAATAGGAAGCGCTCCTAAGCTGGAGGAAGCTAATATTACCGAACAAGTTGAGAAAATGGTAAGCTATATTAAAAGGCGGGCGACAGAAAAAGTTAACTTCTCCATAGAAGCCCCGGCAGAATCTCCCGTAATTGCAAAAATTTCCGGGCCTTTATTTGACTGGGTAATTGAAAATCTATTAAAAAATGCATTGGATGCTATGGAAGGAAAAGGCGATATTACAGTACAAATAAGAGAGCGGGTGAACCAGGTTATTATTAATGTTTCTGATACAGGCAAAGGCATAAGTAAACAAAATATTGCAAAAGTATTTAAGCCCGGCTTTACAACTAAAAAAAGAGGCTGGGGACTAGGGCTCTCACTTTCCAAAAGAATTATTGAACAGTATCACAAAGGACAGCTATTCGTAAAATCCTCAGAAGCAGGCAAAGGAACAACCTTCAGAATAATATTAAACAATTAATTTTTATAGTCCTCTTTTCTTAAATTTGCAGCCCGGTAATCATTCAGAATTAATAAAATTTATGTCGGAAATTCCTGGAAATGCGGCGATGGCGAAATTGGTAGACGCACTACTTTGAGGTGGTAGCGCCCGAAAGGGTGTGGGAGTTCGAATCTCCTTTGCCGCACAAAATCCTTCATTCAAAAAATGAAGGATTTTTTTATTAATAATTTTATTGCCTTATAAAAATATTCAAATGCCAACATTGATCACATGCCCCAATTGTAAAAACGAATTTGCGCCGGAAGATGCTATTGCAAAATCGCTGGAGAAGGAATATGCAGAAAAATTTAATAAAGACGCTGAGAAACTCAGGATGCGTTTTGCGGAGCAGGAAAAAAATTTGGAGGAACAGTTAAAAGTATTTGAAAAAAAGAAAGAAAAAGAAAATGAATTGTTTGCAGAAAGAATGCAGAAAGAAAAACAAAGGATCGAAACAGAATTACAGGAAAAATTAAGAAAATCAATTGGCAACGATTATGAAAATCAACTGAAATTACTGCAGGAAGCAAATCTTGAAAACGAGGAGAAATTAAAATCGGCGAGACAAAAGGAATTTGAATTTCTAAAGAAAGTACAGGATTTAAAAAACAAAGAAGAAGAAATGGAAATCGCCCTTCAGAAAAAATTATCTGAAGAAAGGGTGCTCTTGTCCGAGCAGATAAGGAAGCAGGAAATGGAAAAGAATTCGATAAGAGAGAATGAGCATAATTTGAAGTTGAGAGAGCTTGAAAAACAACTTGACGACCAAAAGAAATTAGCTGAAGAAATGAAACGAAAAGCGGACCAGGGTTCCATGCAACTGCAGGGTGAGGTGCACGAGATGGCGCTTGAGGATATGTTGCGCAGCAGTTTCCCATTTGACGTAATATCGGAAATTGGCAAAGGGGTACGGGGCGCGGATTGCATTCAATTGGTAAGAAATAATTTTGGCCAGGAATGCGGTAAGATAATCTATGAATGTAAGCGAACAGAAAATTTTGGCACAGACTGGATAGAAAAATTCAAGAAAGATATGCGCAGCACAGGCGCCGATATCGCTGTGCTAGTAACTAAAACTATGCCCAAAGAACTGGATTGCTTTGGGTTAAAGGAAGGTGTTTGGGTTTGTACTTTTTCGGAAGTGAAAGCGCTTGCAAATGTGCTGCGAGATGGGATCATCAGGGTGTATACCTCGGCAAAAAGCCAGGAAAATAAGGGTGATAAAATGCATCTCCTTTACGATTATCTCACCAGTCATGAATTTAGTGAACAGTGGAAAGCCATTCGGGAAGGTTTTTTCGCAATGAAGGTCGGGATACAAAAGGAACGCGACGCCATGGAGCGCTTATGGAAATCGCGGGAAAAACAATTGGAAAAAGTACTATTGAATTCAGCCCATGTGAAAGGTTCTATTGAAGGCATAGCCGGCCAGGATTCTATTGATATGGGATTACTTGATGAACCGGATTTACTTGAAGAATAAAAAATTATAACCCATTAGTCTGCTATCCAGGCAAGGCTTAAATTTTTAAAAAAATTAAAATTTATTACCAGCCTTTTTTCATTCGCCTTTAAAAAAAGACAGTTAACAATTCCATACCCATTATTGAAGTGCAGATTTTCAATCACAATATGCTTTTTAAAATCCACCCCGCCATATCCATACCATTTGAAAACTGCCTCTTTACAACTCCACAACAAAGTTAGATACGAGTGGAAATCGTGGGTTATCAAAGCCATTTCTTTCTCAACCAGGAATTTATGTTTAATCAATTCTATTTTGGGCGTTATCAATTCAATATCAATACCCATCCGCATTTTTTCACTAATAATAACAGCGGCATAATCCCCGCAATGGGAAATAGAGAAATGATATTTTTCTCCCGGCAAAAATGGTTTTCGTGTGTCTGCAATTTCTATAAGATGATAAGGAAAGTCCGGATAAAGTTCCTGCAATAAATACCTGCCGGCTAAATGTTGTAATCGTTTGTGCCAGTGGGTTATTTCTTTTTGTAAAGGAACTTTTCTCAAAAAAAAATCTTCCGGCTCTGTTATGTGCCAAATGGCAAGCTTTGCGGTGTGGTTAATATTATGTTGATAAAACAAAGGCATCCGGAAAAATTAAGGCTTTAGTTTGCAGAAGTATAATTTATTTTGCAAACCATAAAAATAAATGCATTAAATGATTTTATCTGATAAGAGAATTCTTGAAGAGATTGAAAAAAAAACTATCATCATAGAACCATATGACAGGGGAAAATTGGGTAGTAATAGTTACGATGTACACTTAGGGAAATATCTTGCCGTGTATAAAGACAAAATACTTGATGCAAAAAAACACAATGAGATAAATCACTTCAAAATTCCCGATGAAGGTTATGTATTGGAACCGGGAGAGTTATACCTGGGGGTAACTTTGGAATACACCGAGACACATTCGCACGTTCCTTTCCTTGAAGGGAAATCTTCCACAGGCCGCCTTGGAATTGACATTCACGCTACGGCTGGAAAAGGCGACGTTGGATTTTGCGGCAACTGGACATTGGAAATCTCAAGCAAAATTCCGGTAAGAGTTTATCATGGAATGCCTATCGGGCAGCTCATCTATTTTCCGGTGGATGGTGAGGTAGAAGTAAAATACAACGAGAAAAAAGATGCAAAATACAGCGGGCAGCCAGGCAAACCGGTAGAAAGTATGATGTGGAAGAATAAATTTTAATCCCTAAATAGTGAGAGTATACGGTGTTTAAATTTTGAATTGATTTCTTTTTCTTAAAGCA
>JBKJRY010000140.1:0-67221 GCA_046593045.1 Chitinophagaceae bacterium
CTGCAACAGAAGATCCTAATAAGGTAGTAGGATCCCCGCTTGATAATTGATCATTTGATATATTAATAATATCTTCAAGCACCACGCCATCTACAACCCACAGCGGCTTGTTATCTCCATTTATAGAAGTAGCCCCGCGAATGCGCACTTTGGGAGCGCTGCCAAATGTGCTTGAAACATTCTGCACTGATACCCCGGCGGCTCGCCCTTCCAGCATACGGCTTACATCTGTCGCACCATCTACCTTCACATCCTCTGCCTTCAACGTAACTGCCGCGCCGGTAAACTTCTTTTTTTCAATCCGCTGAAAACCCGTAAGCACTACTTCAGCAAG
Organism: Chitinophagaceae bacterium; assembly: GCA_046593045.1. Classification (GTDB taxonomy): domain Bacteria; phylum Bacteroidota; class Bacteroidia; order Chitinophagales; family Chitinophagaceae; genus Ginsengibacter. Next base: position 335 of record JBKJRY010000140.1, read on the forward strand.
GGTTCCTGCCTCGCCATAGAGGTTAAGTGAAACACTGGTTTGTCCTTCAGACAATTCCACTTCCCTTGTTTGGTACCCTACATTACTTATAACAAATGTTGCACCTGGAGAAACACCTGGCAAAGTAAAATAACCAGATACATTGGTGAATGTCCCCCTGTTTGTTCCCTTAATTAATACCGAAACACCGGTAAGAGGAGATCCCACGCTATCGGTAATTCTACCACGAATAGTGGTGTCTGCTAAATAACGGAGCTTTGGTAAGTTTCCTGATTCTGTATTTTCTAAAGTGTCGGATACTTTATTAGAATACGGACTGGACATTACCTGCTGGCTAACTGTTATAAGCAGTATTACAGAACTGATGACATTAGTCAATTTTACAAGGCCCTGGAATCTGTTACCGGATTTTCTTAATCTTTTTAGCGGGGTCATAGTATGAAAATTATAAGCGGTGTTTCCAGGTTTTAAAAGCTGTAAGTTATTAAATGTATAATAAATCCTAAAGCTGGAATTCTCATTTGAAATAAACGGGAAAATTACTGTTAGGGATTGAAATCAAACAAATAAGTAAAGCCAGCTTTTGCAACCCTCAAAGTTTAATTTTGATTGATTTTTTTCTAATATAAAGATTGTAGTACAAATCAAAATATATTCTTCCTAAAAAATGACAAGTATTGTATTAAAACCGCTGCATAATTCAATGTTTCATAAATTTTTGGCCACTAGTGAAAAAAATTATTTGAAAAAAGCTCATATAAAATTCTCGCAAGATAATTGGCAAATTCATTTGCTTTTTTAATTTGGAAAACTGCATCTTATTATTGCAATATTTGATGAATAAGTGCTGCTCCGACAAAAAAAATTATTTTTGCAACCCGTTTTACTAAACGCAGATTAAAATTTTAGCTATGCATAAAGGACCGGTTTCAAATTTTATAGAACACCATTATCGCCATTTTAATGCAGCAGCCTTAATGGATGCGGCAAAAGGATATGTTACGCATATTGATGAAGGTGGTAAAATGATGGTAACGCTCGCCGGTGCTATGAGCACTGCTGAACTTGGGATTTCATTTGCTGAAATGATTCGCCAGGATAAGGTTGCTATTATTAGTTGTACAGGTGCCAACCTTGAAGAAGACATTATGAATTTAGTAGCACATAGTCATTACAAAAGAGTGCCTAACTATAGAGACCTGAGCCCGCAGGAAGAATGGGACCTTTTGGAAAATCATTACAATCGTGTTACAGATACCTGTATTCCTGAAGAAGAAGCCTTCAGAAGATTGCAGCAACACATTTATAAAATATGGAAAGATGCAGAGGCTGCAGGTGAAAGATATTTCCCCCATGAGTATATGTATAAAATGTTGTTGAGCGGTATACTTGAGCAGTATTATGAAATTGATCCGAAAAACAGCTGGATGCTCGCTGCTGCACAAAAAAATATTCCAATTGTAGTTCCCGGCTGGGAAGACAGTACGATGGGAAACATCTTTGCGTCGTACGTTATTAAAGGTGAATTGAAAGCTGCTACTATGAAAAGCGGCATTGAATATATGGTTGAACTGAGTGATTGGTACAGAAAAAATTCATCAGGAAAAGGAATAGGTTTTTTCCAAATAGGCGGTGGTATTGCTGGCGATTTCCCGATATGCGTGGTGCCAATGATGTACCAGGATCTTGAATGGCATGATGTTCCTTTTTGGAGTTATTTCTGCCAGATATCAGACTCTACGACATCTTATGGTTCTTATTCGGGAGCGGTGCCAAATGAAAAAATTACCTGGGGTAAACTTGATATTCATACGCCGAAATATATTGTAGAAAGTGACGCAACTATTGTTGCGCCATTAATATTTGCATGGGTGCTGGGTTGGTAATAAATTTTTAATTTTTCCATTTTCTTAATAAATAGCGGGTAAGAAAGAAGAGACTTACAATAAACCACATATAAAAAATATAATTACCACGCTTAGGTTGATTTTCAAAGAAGGCATAATTCAATCCAATGCCAACTGTTGAGTTGATAAGCATCCAGAGCAGCGTCATAGAAATTGAAGACAATATTTTTGCCAGGTAATTTCCAACGTCAGGCTCCATTTCACTCATGTAATAAAATTAATCTTTATCGTCTCAAAATATTTATTACCTGAGAAGGAAACTTTTAAACTGCAAGCTATCGCCTGAGAATACATTGAAATCTACTGGCGGAATAATACCATTTACTCGCCCCGTTTCGCTGTGTTGCCAAAAGACCCACTTACGTTCAAGTCTTGGTTTTTGAGGCTGCAGGTAATGGGCAATCCAAACCGGGTATTCTGAGAAATCCTGTTCAAGGTAATTTTTATAAAAATCTATATTGGTATAAATGACAGGGCGAACGCCATAGTGTGCCCCAACGATTTCAAGCCAATCGGCCACTTCTTTTTTTATAACTTTTATCGAAGCGCCATACGTTTTTTCTATATCAAGCACGGGAGGTAAATCACCTTTCTTTAAATCAACAATTTCAATAAAGTTTACAGCTTGTTTTTTCCCATTCCTGCTGGCAATAAAAAAATGATATGCACCCCGCGGTATGTCTTGTTCTTCAGATTTCAGCCAGTTCCTCCGGAATTGGGGATCAACTTTACTAATGCCTTCTGTGGCTTTTATGAATGCAAACCCGATCTTAATTCCTTTTACCTCCATATTCTTCACCTCACTCCAGTTGATGTTTTGCTGGTAGCGACTTACGTCTATGCCATGAATTTTATATCCATTCGGAATCTCTATCTGGAAACCGGGATAAAAAACCTGGGGAGGTTGTGTGAAAAAGCTAACTGCGTAATAAACTGCAATGAAGGAAAGAGCCAGCCAAAAAAATATTTTGTAAAATGATTTTAAAAGTGATGTACGTTTCTTTTTTCGGGCCACGGAATGATGTTTGCATTGAGCAATGCATTAATATTTAAGGAATTAATTCTTTTGAATTTTTCTTGCAAATTTAATCGAATTTCCGGCTTTAATCTTTACGATGTAAATACCACGTGCAAACTGCTGTGTGCTTATTTCGGTATAGAAAGAATTATTTATTGCAATTTCTTTGACAAATACTAACCGGCCGGATGCATCAAATATTTTTATAGCCGCTTTTGGTTCATTAAAATTTCTTAAATACACGATGATATTATTTAAAAAGGGGCTTGGAAAAATCTGAACAATATTTTGTCCTGTAACGTTATCAATTACTTTTTGAGTGGTATTGTTCTTTGTTATCAGCCAGTATTCAGGATCTACTATTACAGAGTCGGCGATAAAACCTATTTCTTTAATAAAGGTTTCGCCATTTGATTTGTTATCAACTATAATTGTTTTTTGTCGTGTTGCATTTTTAAATTGTAGTGCTACAGGCAGCTCAAAAAAACTAACGGAAGGATCGGATGTGATTTGATTCATTTTTATTTTTACGTAATCATCTCCGAGTTGACGCCATTCTACATTATAGGTTGGGTACCCCTGGCCATAAAACCATTCCTCAAAGAATTTTGTAAGGTCAACTCCGCTAACAGCTTCAAGGTTTCTTTTGAGATCAGCTGTTCGTGCAAATCCGGAACTTATAGCAGGGTCATTAAAATAATTCCTTGCTCCTTTAAAAAATATGCTGTCGCCCAGTTTCCATCTCAGCATGTATAATAAATGTGAACCCTTTCGATAGCTCAGCCTTCCATCGAAAATCCGGTTTACTTTCGCAGTATCATCTACCCATACTGAGCCTCCCGGTAAGGATGTAATATTCGCAATCTCCTTCTTACGTGTGTCAGTCACCGTTAGTGGATATTTTTTTTCTATGTCCATGCTGGCAAGATGTGTAGCAAAACCTTCATTGAGCCATATATCCTGCCAGCTTCCACAGGTAACTTTATCGCCAAACCACTGGTGCGCCAGTTCATGCGACATCAGGCTTTCATCCGGTCTTACTATAAATGTAGATGTCTGGTGCTCCTGTCCGCCTCCCCAACCGAATTGTACATGCCCGTATTTTTCTTTTATAAAGGGGTAGTCTCCAAACATTGCGCTGTAATATTTCATCGTTTCTAAAACGAGTGGCGTATTTGCCTGGAACAACCCAAGATCCTCAGGATAACAGAAAGTTTGCATAGGTAAATCCACATTTCCAATGCGTACATTATTATTAAATTCTTCATAATTGCTAATGGCCATACATATAAGATAAGTAGCAATAGGATACCTGTGTTTCCAGTGTGTTATTTTATTAAGTCCTGTTATTGATACACTTTGCCGCAATCCATTTGAAGCCGCGGTATATGCAGCAGGAGTTGTGATGATTATATCAATAGAATCTGCTTTATCATCAAGGCCATTTTTACAGGGCCACCAGTCACGACTTCCATAGGGTTCACTTAATGTCCACATTATCGGCGTGCCTGCATGTGTTGCGGTTACGAATGATCCGGAACCGGTATCAGGGGGAATTCCATGATAATAAATAGAAACTGAATCTAACGATCCTGCCCGTTGTTGTGAATCAAAATTGATTTTTAACGTATTATTTGAGTGTTCAAATGAAAGTAAATTGCTTCTTTGCTCAATACTATCAACAACAAGTCCATCGAGCAAATCGTATGAAATTGTATCTGTAGCGGATGTGATAAAAAAGTATGAAGTGATTTTGCCCGAGATAAATCTTATAGCCGGGTCGACTTTCCATTCGCATTTATAATAGGTGACATCAAAGTTTTCTGAGCTCAAAGTAGCATCAGGCAATGAAGAAATTCTCTCATAATTATTCTTTTCTGCCATAGCAATGTTATCAATTGTTTTCAAGTAATCCTTTACCTGTTGGCTATAAGAAGTTGAAATGAAGGATATTAAGAAAATTAAGATAAATTTCATGGCAATTTTCTTTAACTGGTTTTTAACCACACTACTAGCTTTTTTAGGTTTTAGGCATTAAGTTTGCAAATCATCTCAAGAAAACAATTTATCATTCTTAAGGATTAAAGATATTTAATCCATTTTTTTTAAATTATTTGAATGTGAGAAGCACAAAGATGATACTGAAAAAATTCTCACAAAAATTCCATTATACTATAAATAAAATAACCCACTTCCTTAGATAGGACTGACAATATTGTATCATAAATCTAAATCTGTCTAATGGCAGTCATTCCGGTAAAAATAAAAAAACCGTAGTGATCATATTAAAACACTTATTAGTTATGAAAATAACTTATTAGTTATGAAAATAATCAGATCAAAAAGTTTTTTAGCGTTACTGCTTATATTATTCATTATTGGCTTTAGCACTTCTGCAAAGACTTTAATGAATTATCCGGACTTAGTATCGTTAATTTCTTTAAGGGCAAATGCTTCGTCTGAATTACCCGGTGAAACGAATCCTCGTTTTGTTGCTTATCCGTCGATTTTAAAAGAACATAGGCTGCAAACAAAAGAATACGTAAAGACTTACAGTGAAAAGAAACGTAATTATATCATTCATATTTTCAATAAAGGGGAAAAGTTTTTTCCAAAAGCAGTAGAAATATTGGAAAAATATGAGGTGCCTGTGGAATTACAAATGCTTCCAGTGTTGGAATCAGAGTTCAATGGAAATGCAGTTTCCCATGCGGGCGCTGTTGGCTACTGGCAATTTATGGGTGAACTTGCAAGAGAATACGGCCTTCGGACAGGTGGTAAATATGATGAGCGCAAAAACTTTTCAAAGTCAACCGTTGCTGCCGCAAAATTTTTCCGTGATCAACTTGATTATTTTGGAGACGATTTGCTATTAGCTGTTGCGGCTTATAACTGCGGACCGGGACGTGTGAGATCATCTATTAAAAAATCCGGTAATGCCGATGCGGATTTTTGGGATATAAAAAAATACCTTCCCTCAGAAACCCGGAGATTTGTGATGAATTTTATCGCACTCAATGTAATTGAAGCTAATTACGAAAAGTTTATATCCGGGAAATTGAATTTTAATGAGACTCCGATTATTCAATTTGCTTCTATAGATTCATCTAATATCAAAGATTCTATTCCTACAAAAATTGCATTGTAAGGGTTGTTAGCAGTTTTGCTGGTGTTTACATAGTAACTTTGTATACTCCATGCCAAAAGTAAATTATAATGACAGCCTGAACTTTCTAAGTAAGCTTACGTTACGACGAATCTGGAATGCGGGGAAAGTTCTTGCCAGTTTTTACCTAAGCCGTCTCATAGGTAACCCAATTCAATGGGGACTGCCAATGTCTATTTCTTTTGAGCCAACAACTTCCTGCAATCTCAGGTGTCCCGAGTGTCCAAGCGGACTTAGACAATTTACACGACCGACCGGCATGATGAAAAAAGATTTTTTCAGGCAAACGATCGATGATATTTATAAAGATATTCTTTACCTCATTTTTTATTTCCAGGGCGAGCCATATCTAAACAAGGATTTTTTGGAAATGGTAAAGTATGCTTCAGCAAAGGGTCTTTACACAGCCACTTCCACCAATGCTCATTATCTTACCGATGAGGCTGCTCGTAGAACCGTAGAAAGTGGTCTGGACAGACTTATAATATCTATAGATGGAACCACCCAGGAAGTGTATAAACAATATCGTATTGGCGGGAACCTCAATAAGGTAATTGAAGGAGCAAAAAATGTTGTGAAATGGAAAAGAGAATTAAAAAGCAAAACGCCATTTGTATTCTTCCAGTTTCTTGTTGTAAGACCCAATGAACACCAGGTAGAGGAGATAAAAAAACTGGCGGCTGAGGTGGGTGTTGACGAGGTTCGTTTTAAAACAGCACAGGTTTACGATTATGAAAATGATCCCAATCAACTGATTCCTGAAAATGTAAAATTCAGCCGGTATAAAAAAAATAAGGACGGCAAGGTAATATCTAAAAATAAACTCGCTAATCATTGCTGGAAACTATGGCAGGCCAATGTAATTACATGGGATGGGCTTGTAGTTCCATGTTGCTTCGATAAAGATGCTTCCCATCAATTGGGTGATCTTAAGATGCAATCGTTTAAAGAGATCTGGCGAAATGATAACTATAAACAATTTCGAAAAGAACTTATGACCAGCCGTAAGAACATTGACATCTGTGCAAATTGTAGTGAAGGCATTTCGGTATGGAAGGATTAATCTTCCATTTTTATTCTCAAATCATCTCCGAAGTTTTATTATTATTTTTATCGAATGACAGGATTTAATAACCGGTTGCGCCAGGTAATTTTATTATCAATTATTATACTGATTGGCATTTTAATGCTAACCCATTTTTATATCTTCCTTCCCGGGGTGCTTGGTGCTGTTACTTTATATATCTTAAGCAGAAAAACATATTTGTATCTGGTTGAAAAAAGAAAGTGGAGTTCCTCGTGGACTGCCATTTTGTACATTTTTGGATTTACAATTATTATCTGCCTTCCTGTTTATATTGCTGTAGTTTTAATTACCCCTAAACTGGTTGCGCTGTTCAATAATCCTGTACAATTGATGATTGCAGTAAAGAGTTTTTCTCAAAAAGTTCTGGATACTACCGGCATCGAAATTTATAACGGAGACAGTCTAAAAAATGCAACCAAGCAACTTGCAAATAATATCCCGATGCTGCTCACAGGGACGGCCAATTTTCTAACCAACATGATTTTAATGTTTTTTATTTTGTATTACATGCTTATACATGGGGCCAGCATGGAAAAATATTTGCATGACTTGATGCCGCTGAAGGAGTCAAACCGTGAGTTGCTTGGCACAGAAACTAATATTATGATTAGGGCTAATGCTATTGGCATTCCATTACTTGCATTAATACAGGGCCTTGTTGCATCCTTAGGCTATTGGATTTTCGGAGTGAATGATTATGGCCTTTGGGGATTTATAACGGGTGTGGCTTCACTTATTCCTATCGTGGGCACGGGTCTCGTCTGGGTTCCTTTAACAGTATATCTTCTGGCGGTGAATCATATATGGCAGGGAGTAGGATTGGGTATCTATTCATTGATCGTTCTTACCAATATTGATTACGTTGCACGAGTGACTGTATTGCGCAAAATTGGTGATGTACATCCTATTATTACAATTCTTGGGGTTATTATTGGGTTAAGTATGTTTGGTTTTTTGGGACTGGTATTCGGCCCGTTGCTCATAAGTTATTTCATAGTGTTGGTTCGCATTTACCGAAACGAATTTAATTTGAAGCCCATAAATCCATTACATACGGAATAAGGAGTTAATATTTTTGAGTTGTAACTCAGGGATACGCCAATTAATACTTGTCTATTATTTTGTAAATTGCAGCCTCACAAAAGCCCCTTCATGAAGAACTACCTCTCCTGTATTTTTTTTGTTGCATTCATTACTTTTTGTAAATACACTTTTTCACAGCCTAAATATGAGTTCCGTGGTGTATGGATCGCTACTGTGGATAATATAGATTTTCCATCCACAAAATTTTTAAGTTCTTACGGGCAGCAAGCGGAATTTGTGAGTATACTGGACATGCATAAGAGAAACGGCATGAACGCAGTGGTGGTGCAAATACGTCCGGCAAGTGACGCCTTCTATCCTTCTCAATATGAGCCATGGAGCGAATGGCTTACAGGTACACAGGGAAAGCCACCTTCACCATACTATGATCCATTGGAGTTTATGATAACAGAAACGCATAAACGGGGAATGGAATTTCATGCATGGATGAATCCATACCGTGCCGTTTTTAACATTAGTAAATCTTCGATTGCACCTACTCACGTCACACGATTGCACCCTGAATGGTTTTTAGATTATGGAGGTAAAAGATATTTTGATCCGGGTAATAAAGGAGCGCAGCAATTTGTAACCACCATAGTACGTGATGTTGTGAGAAGGTATAACATTGATGCCATCCACTTCGATGATTATTTCTATCCGTATCGTATTGCCGGAAAGGAATTTGGCGATACTCAATCTTTTAAGAAATATGGAAACGGAATGGACAAGGAAACCTGGAGAAGGAGTAATGTTGATTCAATAATTGTTATGCTAAGCCGTGCTATAAAGCAGGAAAATAAATATTGCAAATTTGGAATTAGTCCTTTTGGGGTTTGGAGAAATATTGATAAAGATCCTGAAGGAAGTAATACGAAAGCAGGTCAGACAAATTATGATGATTTATATGCTGACATTTTATTATGGTTGAAAAATAAGTGGATTGATTATGTAGTCCCACAACTATATTGGGAATTTGGTCATAAAGTAGTAGGGTACGAAGTGCTGGTTGACTGGTGGGCAAAGCATGCTTATGGAAGGCAAATGTATATAGGGCAGGGAATATACCGCGCACTGGAAGCTAAGTCATATGCATGGAAAAATAAAAATGAATTACCCAACCAGGTTAAACGACTTCGTGAATATTCACAAATACAGGGAAGCATTTTTTTTAGCAGCGCATCATTTGCCCGAAACCCGAATGGATGGAGCGATAGCCTAAGAAATAATTATTATAAATATCCGGCCATCGTGCCACCTATGGCCTGGATTGATTCGGCAAAACCTTTCCGGCCTGTGTTACTTTTTGACAGTACCAAAGTGGGTATTTTCAATAATTCAATTGAGTTGTTCCTGCGGGATGATAGTGCGGTTAAAAATCTTAACCGTTATGTCATTTATAATTTTGAAGATACTGCTGAAATTAATACAAGTGATCCTAAAAACATCGCGGATATTGTTGTTTCGGGAAATAATTTATACAAATTTAATCTTGAAAATATACCTCAAACGCAATACAGGCTTGTTATCGCTGCTACAGCTTTAACAGGTACAAATAATGAAAGTGACCTTAGCCGTTATATATACCTGGAACGAAAAATAAACGGATGGTATCTTATTACTGGGGGAAATAACAAGTAAACAGATGAAAAAAATATGAGAAATTAGCCGAATTTCCAGAAACCAGGGCGGCATTTTTTTGCTACTTTTTTTAAAGGAAGGTATTATTTTAAACTATTGATTATAGTATCCTCTTCATTATAGATTTTTTTCATTACGAAACTAATCTCCTCTGCCATCTGGCTTTTTCTTTGAACGATCATTTGCAGTATTAGTTGTTTGCTGCTATTACTATTTTCATTTGATGCGAAGTCTGCATCGTCTTTATTTCTCATACCCAGCACCATCTTTTTTATATCTTCATCGGCATTTTTGGAAGCCTGGACCATTATAAGAGTAGTCAGGCCCTGCATATCCTTATCGCTCATTCCTTTCAAAACCGTGTTAGAATGAAGCGCCATAAAAAGGCTGTCGGCATTTGCCTGCCGGTTCTTTAATGAATTCGCCGCTTTAGCAATTACCTTTTTTAATTGTGGTTTGATGATTGGCATAGCTTTTTCGTAAAATGCATCTGCTTCAGGGGGCATTACCATGGGAACCTGGGCAATAATCTTGTTAGAAATAACAATGCAAAGAAAAAGTAGAAAATTTCTCATACTTAATGTTTTAGTACGAAAAGGAGATTCGTAATAAGGAAGTCACATTACTTACAACGAATAAAATTCAAAAAAATTGAATATTATCAATTTTTTAATTATTAAATCATTCAACTTTATGTCTAAAGGGGTTGTAGAAAAATTTCTTAATGAAACTTATATCTATAGTAAAAACAGAAAATTAAGTAGAAAATAAAATCCTTATTATACGACCGGAAGTGACGGCGTGTTACAAGTATTCTACTTTTGTAAATGACAACATGTTATTGAATTTTAACTTATGGCTGGTATAATTTCCCAGATTCAATATCAACATTTTTATTTGCCGTTTCTAAAAAGCATAAAATTTAATAATAATAAAAAATGAATACAGCAGAACATACAAGACTGAAAAAAAATGCAGGGAAAGAGGTACCACTTGAATTGTGGGGGCCATATGTAAGCGAGAGGCAATGGGGAACAGTGCGTGAAGATTATAGTAAGGATGGTGATGCATGGAATTATTTTCCGCATGACCATGCCCGAAGCAGGGCGTACCTATGGGGAGAAGATGGATTGGCTGGCATATCAGACATTTATCAGAATTTGTGTTTTGCAGTTGCACTTTGGAATGGTGAAGATCATATTTTAAAGGAACGGCTTTTCGGTTTAAATAATAAAGAGGGAAATCACGGTGAAGATGTAAAGGAATTATATTATTACCTCGACAATATTCCCACACATTACTACATGAAATACCTCTATAAATATCCGCATTCTGCATATCCTTATACTGAACTGGTAGATAAAAATAAAAACGATGATAAGCATACGCCTGAATTTGAAATATTAGATACCGGTATTTTTAACGATGATAAATACTTTGATGTATTTGTGGAATATGCCAAAATTAACAGCGAGGATATTTTCATTAAAATTGAGATTATAAACAGGGGAAATGAAACTGCTCCACTTACTGTTTTGCCTACACTATGGTTTTATAACAAATGGCAATACAAAGGCGAAACCTATAATCCATCTATTAGTTTTTTAGATGATCACTCAGTAAAGGCGGTCCATGAAAGACTGGGAGAATATTATCTCTATTTCCGTGATGCCGATGATGTTCTGTTTACCGAAAATGAAACAAATCATAAACGTTTATTTGGTAAAGAAAATAAAACTGAATTTGTAAAAGACGCTATCAACGATGCTATTGTTAATGGAAAGGATTATGAAGCTTTGAAAAATAAAAAGCAGGGAACAAAATGTTCACCTGTTTATAAATTTGAGGTACCGCCGAAATCGTCCAATACAATTCACCTGCGCTTAACAAACAAGAAAACAGTTACTCCATTCCGGAAAAATTTTGAACAAATTTTTGAGCTGAGGAAAAACGAAGCCGATGAGTTTTACAATGCGATACATCCGGGCCATACAAGTGGGGATCAAAAAAATATTCAGCGGCAGGCTTTTGCAGGTTTGTTATGGAACAAGCAATATTATCATTATGACGTGGAGCGATGGCTTAATAAAAGCGATGGTATTACGCCAGTGAGTGAAGATCGCCTCCATGGCCGAAATTGTCATTGGAAATATTTAAAAAACCAGGATGTGATGTCAATGCCTGATAAATGGGAATACCCGTGGTACGCTGCATGGGATTCAGCCTTTCACTGTATCTCATTTGCTATTATTGATCCGGTGTTTGCTAAACACCAATTGCTGTTGCTTATGCGTGAATGGTATATGAATCCCCAGGGACAGTTGCCGGCATATGAATGGAATTTTGGTGATGTAAATCCACCCGTACATGCCTTTGCCGCTTTCCAGGTATATAAAACTGAAATGAAAGTATATGGTAAAAAGGATGTTCATTTTCTGAAAAGAGTTTTTCAAAAACTAATAATCAATTTTACGTGGTGGATCAATCGTAAAGATGCTGATGGTAATAGTATTTTCGAAGGAGGCTTTTTAGGACTTGATAATATTGGCCTGTTTAACCGCAGTATGGTACTGCCCGGAAACATGATACTGGAACAGGCTGACGGTACAAGCTGGATGGGAATGTATGCACTGAATATGATGGATATAGCTTTGGAAATTTCCATGGACGACGATTGTTTCCAGGATGCCGGAACAAAGTTTTACGAGCATTTTGTTATCATTTCAGAAGCGTTAAATGAACTTGGTTTATGGAATGAGGAGGACAGGTTTTTTTACGATGTGCTTTCTGTAAACAAGTCAGATGCATTTCCGCTAAAAATAAGATCAGTGGTTGGACTTACTCCACTATTTGCGGTTTCAATTATTGAAAAGGATGTTTTTGATAAATTACCTGATTTTACAAAAAGGATTCAATGGTTTCAGGATTATCGTAAGGCTAATAATAAATATCTCCCAAGCCAGGAAAAAGGTGATGATGAATGCATTTTGCTTTCTCTTGTGCATAAAGAAAGATTGAAATATTTATTGGATAAATTGCTGGATGAATCCGAATTTTTATCAGAAGGAGGGGTGAGGGCATTGTCAAAATTTTATGAGCAGAACCCTTATACTTTGAATAATAACGGCAACACCTACTCGATTCAATACGACCCGGGAGATTCCACCTCGGATATGTTTGGCGGAAATTCTAACTGGCGTGGACCAGTGTGGATGCCTGTTAATTTTCTACTTATCAACGCGATAAAAACTTACGGGGATTTTTATGAGGATGAATTTAAGGTGGAATGCCCCAAGGGATCAGGAATTCTTTTGAATCTGATAGAAGTGGCAAAAGAATTACAGCGGAGGCTTCTTCATATTTTCGAAATAAATGAGAATAATGAAAGATTAGTGAATGGCCCTTATAACTGGTTTTATGAGAAGCAGGAAAACCGCGGCCTTGTTCTTTTTTATGAATACTTTCATGGAGATAATTTGAGAGGACTTGGCGCAACTCACCAAACAGGATGGACGGCACTGGTTGCAAACCTGCTTTTTGATTTTAAAGAAGATAAATAGGTCTACATCTCAAAAATTTTCTCTAAAAACCGATATTATCAAGGGTTATTATATAAATCTTTCCCAAAATAGTGTAACAAGCTGCGGCCTTATCTATTGTAACTTTGAATACATGAAAACTGAAAAAATTATAGAATTGCCATTATCAGGTGTAGAGAGTGAACATTGCGCAAGTATGGTCGATAAAGAATTGGATAAAGTAACAGAAATAAAAAATCATACGGTAGAACTAAACAATCATAAAGCCGTCATTGTAACTAAAGATGTAGAAGCAATTACCAACGCTGTTACAGCCATTCGCGCTATTGGTTATAATGTAGATACGGTGAAAAAAAATTTTCCTGTATCTGGTTTAACTTGTGCTTCATGCGCCATAAGCGTCGCGAGTATGCTTCAATCGGAGCCAGGGGTTATCAATGCATCGGTAAATTTTGCTAGCAGCATTGCCAGTGTTGAATACATACCTGGTGTTGCGGATCTTAATCATTTTAAAACCTCGATCCAGTCTATAGGATATGATCTAACCGTTGAGGATACAACTCTTGCTGCAGAAGAGTTGGAAAAACAGCACAATAAAAGTTACCAAAGGCTCAGGAGACGTGCTTTTCTGGCATTGAGTTTTTCTATACCAATAGTAATTATAGGGATGTTTTTCATGCAATTACCCTTTGCGAATTATATTATGTGGGCTTTGGCAACTCCCGTAGTTTTTATTTTCGGGAAACAATTTTTCATCAATGCGTGGAAACAGGCTAAAAGAAGGAGTGCTAACATGGATTCCCTTGTGGCATTAAGTACTGGTATTGCATATTTGTTCAGCGTGTTCAATACGTTGTACCCGGCTTTTTGGGAAACCAGGGGTCTTGAAGTACATGTATATTTTGAAGCCGCCGCCGTAGTAATTGCTTTTATTTTACTGGGTAAAATGCTTGAAGAAAAAGCAAAGGCAGGTACTTCTTCAGCGATAAAAAAATTAATGGGATTACAACCAAAAAATGTTGTTGTAATTGATGAGCACAATAATGAAAAGACTATTAAAATAACTGATGTAAAGCTCAACGATACCATTCTTGTAAAACCAGGTGAAAAAATAGCAGTTGATGGAAAAGTTATATCAGGAAATTCCTATGTAAATGAAAGTATGATTAGCGGCGAATCAATACCTGTTTCGAAAGGAAAAGGGGATGATGTGTTTGCAGGTACCATCAATCAAAAAGGAAGCTTTGTTTTCAAGGCAACAAAGGTGGGTGGAGAAACATTGCTGGCACAAATAATAAAAATGGTTCAGGATGCCCAGGGTAGTAAAGCGCCGGTACAAAAACATGTCGATAAAATAGCAGGGATATTTGTTCCAATAGTTATGGTCGCTTCAATAGTGGCATTAGTTGCGTGGATAATTTTAGGAGGCGCTGCAGGGTTTTCACATGGTTTGCTGGCTATGGTTACAGTACTGGTAATTGCCTGCCCATGTGCGCTTGGACTTGCAACGCCAACGGCAATAATGGTTGGGGTAGGGAAAGGCGCGGAGAATGGAATTCTTATAAAAGATGCTTCAAGCCTTGAATTGTTAAAGAATACTGATACAATTGTTTTTGACAAAACCGGAACTATTACTGAAGGAAATTTTGAAGTAGCGAATATCTTATGGCAAAATGCAGATATTGAAAAACATTACGCATCAGTTTTATTAAGTAGTGAATCTCTGTCGGAACACCCCGTTGCCGAAGCGATATCAAAGTTCTTTTTGCAAAGGAAAATAAAACCTGTGGCTTTGGAAGGGTTTGCAGCTATAACAGGTTCAGGCATAGAGGCGGTATACAAAAATGAAAAATTTTATACAGGGAATTTAGAATTATTGAAACAAAAGAATATTCTTATTCCGGATGAATTAAAGTTGAAATCAGATGAATGGTATGAAGAAGCAAGCACAGTAATTTGGTTTGCAAATGAGAAGCAAGCCCTCGCCGTGATGGCCCTGGCAGATAAAGTAAAATCATCTTCAGCAGAAGCGGTTAAGGATTTAAAGGCAATGAATATTAACGTCTTCATGCTGACGGGTGACAATGAAAGAACTGCCGCTGCAATTTCAAAAAAAACAGGGATCAGGCAGTTCAAGGCAGGTATGAAGCCGGAAGATAAATCAGCTTTCATAAAGGAATTGCAGGCTAACGGAAATATTGTTGCTATGGTGGGCGATGGAATAAATGATAGTGCAGCGCTGGCACAGGCAGATGTAAGTATTGCAATGGGTAAAGGAACTGATATAGCGATGGACGTTGCGAAGATTACATTGATATCATCAGACCTCAGTCATATAACAAAAGCTATATCCCTTTCAAAACTCACGACTAAGATTATACGACAGAATTTATTCTGGGCTTTCGTTTATAATACCATTGGGATACCTGTGGCAGCGGGTGTGCTCTATTCATCAACGGGGTTTTTATTAAACCCTATGATAGCCGGAGCCGCGATGGCGCTTAGTTCGGTTTCTGTAGTTAGTAATAGTTTACGTTTAAAATGGGCAAAACTGTAGCTTTGCACGAAGACAACTAAGTAATAAAATAGTTGCAGCATAAAGCCATTAACTTTAGAATACCCATTGGAACCGGATGTCAAATACTCATAGTCACGATCACACTCATCATTCACATTCATTTGCTGAAGAGGATAATTCAGCGCCATTCATCATTGGCATAGCACTCAATGTGGTTTTTGTTATAGTTGAAGTAATTGCAGGCATTGTTAACAATTCAATTTCTTTACTCACTGATGCGGGGCATAATCTCAGCGATGTTGCCAGCCTTGTATTGTCACTGGTAGCATTCAAACTCGCAAAAAAAAGTTCTACCAA
Source organism: Chitinophagaceae bacterium (assembly GCA_046593045.1). GTDB lineage: Bacteria > Bacteroidota > Bacteroidia > Chitinophagales > Chitinophagaceae > Ginsengibacter. The sequence goes on from JBKJRY010000140.1 coordinate 16,651, forward strand.
TAAATTCACATACGGTTATAAAAAAACAACGGTGCTTGCTGCTTTTTTAAATGCAGTACTGCTACTAATCGCTATCGGTATTTTGGGTTTTGAATCTGTACAAAGATTAATACATCCGGAAGCCGTGAAAGGAAATATCATTGCATGGGTTGCTGGAGCGGGAATAATAGTGAATGTGGCGACGGCATTGATGTTTTTTAAAAACAGAAAAACTGACTTGAATATTAAAAGTGCATACCTCCATATGGCTAGTGATGCCCTTGTTTCTGTAGGTGTTCTTGCAGGTGGTATTCTTATTACTTACACCGGCTGGTATTGGGTTGATCCTGTGATAGGAGTTGTTATAATGTTTGTTATTCTTGCAGGCACATGGTCATTGCTTACTGACAGTTTCAGACTATCAGTTGATGCAGTGCCGCCGGGTATCAACATGGAGGAAATTAAAAATATAATTATTGCCCAACCGGGTATTATAGAGGCACATCATATACATATTTGGGCGCTTAGTACGAAAGAGAATGCCCTTACTGCACATATTTCGTTAAAAGAAGATCTCGGGTTTAATGAAAAGATGAAACTGGTAAAAAATTTGAAGCATAAATTAATGCACTACCAAATTCATCACAGTACAATAGAAATTGAAAATGAACTATCAAATTGCGAACATAAAGATTGCTGATTTTTATGAAGTGTTTGAAACAAAATTTTTAACGAACTGAATGATTTTTTTGCTAAATTCCTATCATCCAATTATTAAAAACAGAATCAAATCGCTAACACTAAAATAATTTTTATGGAAGACAAACTAAACAATCACAAATTTCTGGAATTTGCTGAACAACGACTGGAAGAGCATATAGCAGAATTGAACACGCATTATGAAGGCAGAACAATGCCTGATAAAGATGAAAAGAAGACAGCCTTTAATAATCATTTCAATATGTTCACGGCAGAACTTGAAGAAAAAGCTAAAGAATTGGGGATTGAGGAAACTAATAAAAAAACAATAGAAGAATACCGGGAAAAATTTAGAAATTCGCTCCAGTAATTATGTAAATTATGGCCATCCTCAGTACAATAGGTAATTTTTTTTGGAAATTGTTTAAAGCAATTTTTGTAAGAAAGAAGGATTGCTGTAAATGAGTGATTTTAATCTATCAATGCTTTACCGGTCCTAAAACAGGTTCCTTTAAAAAGTGCAACAAGGTGATTGTGTTGATTTACAATGTTAACCTGGTAAAGCCCTGTTCCTTTTCCATTATGTATTTCTTTAGCTTCTGCAACCAACTCATCATCTATATGAACTGGCTTTAAAAAATTTATAGAAGTATCTAAAGCAACGGATAAATTATTGCGGTTATTGCAGGCAAAAGCAAACGCACTATCAGCTAAAGAAAAAGCTATGCCGCCGTGTACAATGCCAAGACCATTTATCATCTCGCTGCGTACGGTCATTTTTATCCTGCTATATCCCTCTTTTATTTCTATTATTTGTATACCCAGCCACTGACTGAAAAGATCCTTTTCCATTACATGTTCTACAACTGAAATTGCCTGTTTAGTTTTATCTGTTATTGATCTATTCTCCATTAAATTTTGGTTTTCTTTTTTCTAAAAAGGCGGTAACTCCTTCATTGAAATCGTTTGTTAGCGCGGCTTCCTGCTGAAGCTCGTCTTCAGTCTGCAATTGTTGTTGCAGGTTTTGTTCTGATGATTTATTTAATGCCAGTTTCGTATACGCTAGCCCTTTTGTTGGCATAGAAGCCAGCACTAAGGCGATTTTATTTGCTTCTTCCATAAAATTTTCATCAGGGAAAAATTTATAAATCATGCCTGTTCTCTCTGCTTCTTCTGCGGAGATTTTATCACCCAGCATCATAAATGCGCTCGCTTTTTGAAATCCAATCAATCGTGGTAAAAAAAAAGTGCCCCCACTATCCGGGATTAATCCAATTTTACTAAAGGCCTGGATGAAAGAAGCCGACCGGGCAGCGATAACTATATCACAACATAAAGCGATATTGGCCCCCGCTCCGGCAGCTATTCCATTTATCGCAGCTATCACTGGCTTGTTCAGCTGCCTTATTTTTTTAATAATGGGATTGTAATGTTCAACAAGTATTTTTTTCATCCCGGGTCCTTCCGGGTCTGCAACTTCTGAAAGATCCTGCCCTGCAGAAAAAGCCTTTCCGGCTCCTGAAATAAAGACACATCTTATTTCCTTATTCTTTTCACTTTCATCTAATTTGTTCTGAAATAACAAGGCCATTTCCCTGTTGAAAGCATTAAATTTTTCGGGACGATTAAGTGTAATAAAGGCTATAGAATCTTTTATTTTAAAAATGATGTAGGACATAAATGGTATTGTGTATTAAGCATAAATACATATGCAAGTTACAATTGCTAATGACATTTAAAATAATCGAAAGGCTCCAAACACTCATCGCATCGATATAATGCTTTGCACGCCGTCGAACCAAACTGGCTTATGAATTTTGTATTTACCGAATGACACTGAGGGCATGCAACCCTTAATTCATCTTCCAGGTATTTTTTATCAAAACTTTTTCCGACCGGAGGTGCAATCCCATATGCCTTTAGTTTTTCTTTCCCTTCCCTTGTCATCCAGTCTGTAGTCCAGGCGGGGGAAAGTTGTTGTGTGATTTTTATTTTTTTATATCCATTTTGCAAAAGAGACATTCGAATATGCATTGAAATTACGTCCATAGCTGGACACCCGCTGTAAGTAGGTGTAATTATAATTTCAATTTCTTCATTATTAATATTTATATCTCTTACTATTCCCAAATCAATGACTGACAATACTGGAATTTCAGGATCATTAATTTCCTTCATGAGTTCCCAAATCGCATCCTTAGTAATATTATCCTTTATATTCTCCATATTAAATTTCTTACCATTCACAGCCCGGGTAAGCTCTCTGAAGAAATTGCATTTCAGCGAGAATAAACCCAAGATGTTCAGTATGGACGCCATTTTTCCCTCCCTTGTGCATCCACCTTCCGGTTGATTCGGGATAAATTAATGTTGCCTTTTCTAAAATATCTTTTACTTTATTTTGCCAGTCATTTTCTATGTCGCTTACGGCTACGCTTTCATGCTTTTCCAGGCAAGAGTTTTCATATTCAACCGGCTTAAACATTTCGCCTGTATAAGGCCAAAGTTCTTCAAGAGCTAAATTAATTCGCCTGTTACTTTCTTCTGTGCCGTCACCGAGACGTATAACCCATTCACTGCTCCAGCGCAAGTGATAGGTTACTTCTTTAAGTGATTTCTCCGCAATGGCTGCTAATTGTTTGTCGGAAGAAGACATCAGCTTTTGATACAGAAAATATTGGCATGTGCTAAAAAAAAATAATCTCAAAATAGTTTTCGCCCAATCGCCATTTGGAAGTTCGGTAATTAGAAGATTTTTGAATTCCCTTGCATCTCTCAGGTAAGCAAGCGTATCTTCTGTTGACTGCCCTGGTAGATTTTCTTTGCTTTGAATGTTTGTTAATTCCGCAGCATATTGATAGAAATTTCTTGATTGTCCTATCAAATCCAATGCAATATTAGTTATTGCAATATCCTGTTCAAGCATGGGGCCATGTCCGGTCCATTCACTCAGGCGGTGTCCCATAATTAAGGAATTATCCGCCAGGTGTAGTGTATAATTTATAAGGCAATCAGGCATTACATATACTTTAATTCATCAGGTAAATCATAGAAGGTGGGATGACGATAGATCTTATCTTTTGCAGGGTCATACAAACTTTCTGCCTCGTCAGGATTAGAAGAATGAATATTTTTTGATTCCACTACCCATATACTCACACCTTCCATACGCCTCGTGTATACATCCCTGGCATTTTCAATAGCCATTTGAGCATCAGCAGCATGAAGGCTGCCAGCATGCTTATGATCCAGGCCCTGTTTGCTCCTGATAAAAACCTCCCAAAGTGGTTCATCTGAATTCATTATTGATTATTTTTTAATGCTATTAATTACTTTTAATAATTGTGAATTTACAGTTACATAAAATCTAAAAAGTCCCAGCCTGACGCGTGGATTTAAGATCCTGTCTTTCTGCATGCGCCATTGCTGCTTTCCGCACCCATTCGCCATTTTCATGGGCACTAATTCTTGCGGCTAATCGTTCTTTGTTGCATGGACCATTTCCTTTTATCACATTCCAAAACTCTTCCCAGTTTATTTCGCCAAAATCATAATGTTTTCTTTCTTCATTCCATTTAAGATTTGGATCAGGAATAGCAACGCCGAGTATTTGAGCCTGCTCTGTGCATATATCCACGAACTTTTGCCGAAGTTCATCGTTTGTAAATCTTTTGATTTTCCATTTCATACTTTGCTGTGTGTGGGGAGAAGCATCATCATTTGGCCCGAACATCATAAGGCTGGGCCACCACCACCTGTTCAAAGCATCTTGTGCCATTTCCTTTTGCTCTTTTGTGCCGCGACATAACGTGAGCAGAATTTCAAAACCCTGCCGCTGGTGAAAACTTTCTTCTTTGCAAACCCTGATCATTGCCCGGGCATATGGGCCATATGAGGCCCGGCACAAAGGAACCTGGTTCATAATAGCAGCACCATCTACCAGCCATCCAATCGCGCCGATATCTGCCCACGTAAGAGTTGGGTAATTAAAGATGGAGGAATATTTTGCTTTACCACTCAGTAGCTGATCAACCATTTGCTCACGGCTGATGCCCATTGTTTCAGCGGCGGCGTAAAGATATAGCCCATGCCCCGCTTCATCCTGTACTTTCGCAAGAAGTGTTGCCTTTCTTCTTAGCGATGGTGCACGGGTTATCCAGTTTCCTTCCGGCAACATACCGACAATTTCGCTATGGGCATGTTGACTGATTTGCCTTATCAAAGTTTTACGGTACTCATCCGGCATCCAGTCTTTAGGCTCTATTTTAATTTCCCTTTCAACCTTGTCATCAAAAATATTCTGTAATTCTTTTGCTTCCATTGTTGTAAGATTAAATTCAAAGTTACAAATTCAGAGAAGTAAAAACTAACAAGTGTTAGTTAAATTGGATTTACACAACTGGCTATGACTTTATATCGAAATCTACTACCACTTTTTTACTCCTCGGATGGGATTGGCAGGTTAAAATAAATCCTGCAGCGACCTCATCAGGTTCAAGGCCATAATTTGCTTCCATTTCCACCTGGCCTTCTATAAGTTTTGATTTGCAGGTACAGCAAACGCCTCCCTTGCAGGCGAAGGGGAGATCTGCACCTTCTGCCAATGCTGCGTCAAGGATATTGTTGCTATTGTAATCAAGGTTAAAATTAAAACTGCGGCCATCTAATTTTACCGTTATACTGCTTCCCTCATCATCGGATGGCTTCACTGAAGTGTAAATTTTTGTATCTTTTCTTATTGGAGTTGTAAATAATTCAATGTGGATCTTCCGTTTTTCAATACCGATATTTTCTAAAAAATCTTTTACAGTAAAAATCATTTTTTCCGGGCCACATAAAAAAAATTCATCGCCTGAAGTAAAGTCAATCAATTTGGTGAGTTCATTACATTTGCCCGCATCAATTCTTCCATAATTAATATTAGCCTCTGTTCGTTCCCTGCTTAAAATATGGTAAACTCTCAAACGGCTCAGGTGTTTGTCTTTTAGCGCTTCAAGGTTTTCTTTAAAAATTATAGAAGAAACATTTTTATTGCCATAAACTAAGGTTACTTCACTACAGGGTTCCTCATAAAGAATGGTTTTAATAAGAGATATAACCGGGGTAATACCGCTGCCAGCGGCAAAAAAAATATAATTTTTTTTATTTGATGGATTCATTTCTGTGAAAAATGTGCCGGTCGGAGGCATTACATCAAGTACATCGCCCTTCTTTAAATTTTCATTTGCAAAAGTTGAAAAGACGCCATTATGAACTTTCTTAACGGCAATTCTAAATTCATTATCGACAGGACTGCTGCAAATAGAGTACGACCTTCTTATTTCTTCACCTGAATTAAATTTAATAGTAATGTTCTGACCTTGCCTGAAATCAAAATCTTTTTTTGATTCAGCCGGAATCTCAAACGCAACAGAAACGCAGTCACTGGTTTCCTTGCGTATATCCTTCACGGTAAGTTTGTGAAAATGTAGCGCCATTTTTTAAATCATATTAATAATGTGCACGCGGCGATAGTTAAAAGAGGTATCAATATCCTTTGAGATATGTGTTATTTTTTATTCAATGCTTCTTTAATCCTTCTATCAGGATCTTTACCATATTTTCCTCCACTGATTTTGCGTCTAGTTTTTTGCCTGATCTCTGCCAGCTTTCTATCCCTCCAATAGCCGATAAAATAGTGAGCACTGCAACGTCGGGATTCACAGGAATTATTTCGCCGTTATCAATTCCTTTTTGTAAAAGTGAAGCGAGCCTTGTCCTGTAATTCCATCGCTGATTTTTGAAATCAGCGAGATAAGGTTCCGGCATATGTTTCCATTCATGGTCAGAAATATATACATTTTCATATTCCTCAATCATCATCGATATATGGAAACGAATAATGCTCTCAAGTTTCAATAAGATTACTCCATCTCCGGATTCGACTTCACTCAGGTGAGAGGTAAACAATCGTGCGATCCTAAAGCAAATGTCCTTCAATATTTCTCTTTTGGATTCAATATGATTGTAAAGACTAGGAGCCTCCACACCTATGGATTCAGCAATATCACGCATGGAAGTGGCAAAATATCCTTTTTCTTTGATCAAAGTTGAAGCTGCCTGTACAATTACGTCTCGCTTTGAACCGTTTTTGAGTGGAATTATCTTCGCCATTTTACAAATGATTTTGCCAAAACTAACACTTATTAGTTTTTCCCCTTTAGAACTAATTAAAATTTCATTAAGCAATTAGACTACTATCTTCACTTATATGAACTTTTGCTAATCAAGTAGCAAACCATTAAATATATTTTGTCATTGAATTGCGATATTTTTAAATATTGGGATTTAATATTATTTAAATTTGCCGCCTAAAATTGGTTAAAATGCTTTTAAATGAGGTAGATAAGGTTGAAAGTATTTCGCATGCAGATTTTAAAGTTAATTATTATCTGCCTAAAAAACCGTTGGTTATAACTGGCCTGGCAAAGCAATGGCCTGCTTATAACTTATGGAGTTGGGATTATTTTAAGCAGGTAGTTGGAGATAGAAAAGTGGGCCTTTACAACAATGTAAAAAGTGATGCCTATACGCCAATAAATACAGCAGATGACTATAAGACTTTTGGGGAATATATTGATATGATACAGCAGGGGCCTGCTGCATGGCGTATATTTTTATTCAATATTTTTACTCATGCTCCTCAGCTTACAAATGATTTTACATGGCCTGAAGACTTAATGAAGGGATTTGTAAAAAAATATCCAATGCTGTTTACCGGTGGGCAAACAGCAATAACCCATATGCATTTCGATATCGATCTTTCTCATATTTTACATACACAGTTTGCAGGTCGAAAAAAGGTCTTATTATTTCAGCATGAAGAGCAACATAAGTTATATAGAAAACCATTCGAGGTACTTAGTCTTGCAGATTTTTCAAATTACAACCTGGAAGCCGGCAAGCCGGATTATGAAAAATTCCCTGCATTAAAATATGCGACAGGCTATGAGTTGGTATTAGATCATGGAGATACATTGTTCATGCCGGCAGGTTATTGGCATCATATGGAATACCTGGATAGTGGTTTTGCAATGAGTTTGCGTGCGATGCAAGATACCATCAAAGGCAAGGCAAAAGGAGCCTGGAATTTATTCGGCATGAGAAGTATTGATACTATTATGAAAAAGACTAATCCAAAATGGTGGTACGATTATAAAATAAAAAAAATTGACAAGTATGCAAACCAGGAATTGAAAAAATATTATTAAGATATTTCAGAAAAATTCTTTTAATAAAAAAATTCGTATTACTTTAGCAGCCCATCCTTTGTTTTCCTTTTCCTATATTTTAAAACCGTACACACAGCCCATAGTGACGATGTATTTGGTTTTTTCAAAATAATTTAGAATTAATATCCTCAAATAATATCTTAACAAGAAAGTAAACTTTTTTCTTGTGGTTTCAGAGGTAAGCAAGGCCGGTGATTTTTATCACTGGCCGTTTTATTTCCGGAAAAAGGCAAATTATATTGGGAATTTTTTCATTCCAACGCCCTGTTTATGAATTTTACTAGAGGCATTAACGCCTTAAAAGTATTTGATACCTCTTTTGTTAGAGAAGGAAGGATTAATTGAGTATCAGGAATATTTTTTATTGCAACAAAGCTTTTCAATTTCAAATATTCTGCAGCCGGATTTTCTTTGTCGTAACCTTTGGGAACATTTACGAGCATTTGGCTTTTATCCATCTCTAGTCCCGAATACTGCTTTGTAAATGATGGAATGTTAAGTATTTTTTTAAACTCCGGAAAGCAATAATCTATTTCTTGTCTCAATTTTTTTAATTCCACGGCATCGGGCATCCAAAGACCGCCTCCTGCAAAACTTTTGCCACCGGGCTCCAGATGAAAATAATAACCTGCAAAAACTGATTTTTTTCCACCCCTGGTGAAGGAAGCGCCCATATTAGTTTTGTAAGGAGTTTTATCTTTAGAAAACCGGATGTCCCGGTTTATTCTGAATGTGCAGTTTTTTGGTTCAAGCAAATTCATATCCTCATCAAACGACGATGTTAGTTTTATAAGTTGGGCTGTGAAGTTTTCAAAATCATTTTTAGCAGTAATATATTTTGCCCTGTTTTGATCAAACCAGGATTTATTGTTATTTTTTCTTACCAGACTTAAAAATCCTGTAGTAGATTTTTGAAACATTCCTTATTGCAATTAATTGACAAAGCTGAGAATTGTGAAGGGTTATATTATTTTTCTAAATATTAGCCCAGTTTTCACCGCTCTTAATCCTGTAAATGGTCATTTCACTTACGTTATATTTCTCAGCCATTTGTTTGTAAGTAAGCTTGCGCCGGGGGCTTTCTATCATTACCTTGATGGCTTTCACTTGTTTGGCATCAAGCTTAAGGCCTTTTGTCCTGGAATTTTGAACTTTTTTATAAGCGATTTTATGAGGGCTTTTTTGTTGGTGGCTACTTACCTCTTTTTGGGTCGACCATTTCAGATTTTTATAATTATTATCCGTTTTGATATGATTGATATGAATTACAAATTTTTCTTTTGGAGAATTTTTTATGTTGAAAAGCCTGGCAACTTCACGGTGAAAGTAAATGGTACCGTTAGTTCCATTAATATGAAGATTCAAAGTTTTATATCCGGAAGTTAAGGAACCTTCCAATAATTTGCCGTCGGTAAAAATGTCATCTTTGTAGCTTGCAACTCTCCCCTGAGATGAAACAGCATATTTTTTTCGCAATTGTTTCCATCCTTTAAATTGAAGCGGCTTCCATAACTCAGCCTTATTTTTTTTTATCATAACTAAGGGTTTAAAATAAAGTTACAAAACTAACTCTGTATCATATTTAAAAAATCCTGCTCGTTTATTATTTTAATTGATTTTATTTTCTTTGCTTTTTCGAGTTTACTTCCGGCAGATTCCCCTGCGACAAGATAATTTAAATTGCTACTTACTGATGAAAGAAGTTTTCCTCCTTTATCTTCAGCAAGTTTTTCCGCATCACTTCGTTTAAGGGTAGGCAATGTACCTGTAAATAAAAATGTTTGGCCGGATAACGATCCCTCCTTGTCCTCTTTCTTATCCCCTTTAATATTTATACCATTAGCCGCAAGCCTTGTAAGCATGTTTATATTATCACCATTTTTAAAAAATTCATAAATACTTTCACTACCTTTTTCGCCTATATCTTTTAATCCCTTCAGCTCTTCTATCAAAAGGTGGGCAAGGTCAAATACATTTTCCACGCTTTTGCTTAATATTTTCGCAGTAGTTTCTCCTACGTACCTTATTCCCAGGCCGAAAATTAACCGGTTGAGAGATTGAGCCTTTGAATTTTCAATGGCAGTTTTTAGATTAGATATTGATCTCTCACCAAATCCTTCAAGATTCGAAATAGCAGTATTATCCAAATTGTAGATTCCCGGTATATCTTTCAGCAACCCAAGACTGTAAAACTTTCTCACGTTAGCTTCGCCCAGGTTCCTGATATCCATCGCATCTTTACTGACGAAGTGTATGATGCGCTCAACCACCTGTGCCTCGCAATTAATATTTACGCATCTCCATATAGCCTCTCCTTCAGGTTTTACTAACGAGTCATCGCACACCGGGCAATTTGTTGGAAAAAGAATTTTTTTCTCTGTTCCCGTTCTCAACTCAACGAGGGGTTTTACAATATATGGTATTACATCACCTGCCCGTTCCACTATTACAGTATCGCCAATTCTCAAATCTTTTTCCTCAATTACATCAGCATTAAAAAGTGAAGTTGATGAAACAGTTACACCTCCAATACGTACCGGATCAATCTTAGCTACGGGCGTCACAGAGCCGGTCCGGCCCACCTGGAATTCAACCTTGAGCAACCGGGAGGTAGCTTGCCTTGCCTTGAATTTATAGGCAATTGCCCAGCGTGGATGATGAGTTGTGCTACCTGTTTGCTGTTGAAGTTCTACCTTGTTTACTTTAATAACCATGCCATCAATCTCGTAAGGCAGGTCATCTCTTTTATTTTCAAACTCTTCGCAAAAGGCTAAAACCTTTTCAATAGAGTTCAATACTTTTTTTTCGTTTACAGGTGTTTTGAATCCAAGACTGGCAAGCAACCGGAGAGTATCGGCGTGTGTGTTTAATAGAACCGGTTGGTTTTGTATTCCTTTTTGATTCAACTGCACAAAGCTTACGTGGTACAATATTGCTTCGAGCTTTCTTTTTCTTACGGCCGCAGGATCCTTCATCCTTAGTGAACCTGCAGCGGCATTACGTGGATTTGCCAGTGGGGCTAACCCGTCTTCAACTAGCAAAAGATTGTATTTCTTAAAATTCTCTTTTGTCATCAATACTTCACCACGTATTTCTATTTTTTGAATTCCATACTCTGAAAATTTAGCATGTAAAGGAACCGATCCAATTTGCCTGATGTTGGTTGTAATGTCATCGCCAGCGACGCCATCCCCACGTGTTGCTCCCCTTGAAAGAATGTCGTTCTCATATATCAAGGAAATACTGGCCCCGTCGAACTTGGGCTCGGCGCTGTATTCAATTTCCTCAGCATTTACAAGGCCTTTTACCCTTTTATCCCAATCAACAAGATCCTGCGAGTTATAGCTGTTTTCGAGGCTAAGCATGGGAACGAGGTGGGCAACAGTTACAAAATCCTTGTTCAGGCTATTCCCTACTCTCTGTGTCGGGGAATCCGTTGTTATCAATGATGGATTGTCCTGCTCAAGCTTCTCCAAAGTTTTATAGAGTACATCATATTCAGTATCTGAAATAAGCGGATCGTTTAAAATATAGTACCTATACTCATGAAACCGAAGCAAATCTTTAAGGGTATCTGCAGAGAGAGAATTTTTTAATGACTGATTCGTTAATGCCTGGAGGCTTTTTGTTTGCTCTGGTGTGTACATGCGAAAAATTTCTGTAAAATTAAAATAGTCAGTTTAAAGATTTTTTTAATAAATATAGATTAAGAACCAAATCAATTCATAACAAAATGAAAGTATTAAAGCTAACAGCAATTCAAAAAACTAATTAGCAAATTCAAAAAAAATATTTTATAAAGGGGTTTTTGTTGGGATAATGTGTGTTTTTTACACCGTAATTCCCTGTTGTGAGGGAAACCCGGGTTTGTTCTTCATACTTCATTTTTGTTTGCCAATTTTTTTACAATTATTATTGCAGGCAGGCGATTTTATTCCGCCAGGCTGAGTCAAGATGTGACTCTAATTGTAAAAGGAAATATTACTCTAACTAGCCTTAATGGCATTCAGTTAGCAGATGAAAAGAACTTATTTAAAAAATTCTAACAAAATTATTATAATGGCAGAATCCACAAATGATAGCACTCAAAAAAGTGTGAAAACTTTTAAAGCAATTCAATCAGAAGTACAAAGTATCAATCGTGTTGCTTTATCAATTGATTGTGTAATTTTTGGATTTGATGAAAACAAACTAAAAGTATTATTGATACGATCAGACTTAAAAAAATATAAAAGCAATTGGTCATTACTTGGGAACCTTGTGAAGCCGGATGAAGACCTTGACACAGCTGCTTACGATATTTTGAAACAACGAACCGGGCTTAGTGATGTATATCTTGAGCAGGTTCATACTTTTGGTGAAGTGAATCGCCACCCTGCGGGAAGGGTTGTGACTGTAGCTTATTGTTCGCTTATAAATATTCAACACCACCAGTTAAAAATTCTGGATAATGAAATCCACTGGCACGACGTGGAAAATGTAACGGACCTTGCATTTGATCATCAGCAAATATTCGAAACATGTTATTCCTGGCTGCAAAGAAGAGTACTGGAGCATCCGTTAGCATTGAGCCTGCTTCCCAACAAATTTTCACTACGTGAGTTACAAAACCTTTACGAAGCAATTTTGAATATTAAATTAGATCGTAGAAATTTTAGGAAGAAATTTTTCTCAATGGATTTTTTAATTGATATAGAAGAACAAGAGCAGAACGTCTCACACAGGCCGGGAAAGCTTTACAAGTTTGACTATGATAAATATGAAAAGCGAAAAAAAACATGGTCAGGAATAGATTTTTAAAGACAAGGGAAAGGGATAAAGAATTTTCCGCAATGCCAGGAATAAAACCTCTGAGGTAAGCATCTGTAATAACCTGGATCGCATCATTGCCTTTCATAGATTCTATTGGCAGATGCCCTGACTGCCTAGAAAATTCATTATAGATGATAAAACATCTGCCAACTAAAATAAAGATGGAACTATCGATATAGTCATAGCCATTCCCGCGTGTTTGTGGCGTCAATTGAATATATCCCGAAGGCGCTACAGCACCCGAATAAGTGCCTCCTTCGCATCCCCACCCCCTAAATACGTCGCTGTTAGCAGTTCCAATAAAAGCATTTACATTAGGATAAAGACGACGATTGTAAGAAATATAGTAAGTTTTTTTTCAATCAACTATCGGATTTATTTTGTTTTAAATTTTTAGCCCAATGATTGAAATAATCTTAAAACCGGAAAAATAAAACCATTAAAGAATTTCGCTTTAAAGGTTTTATTTATATTTAGTTACATCCTACAAAGACTTCTGACCGCCATTAAAATTTAATAGTTCGGATTTTGAGTTATAACGCCTTTACTTTCATCAATTATCTGTTGCGGTATCGGCATATAATAATGTTTAGGTCGCATAAATGCACGAGCCGGAATAGTAACTGCTCCGTTGTATGGTGGTAAAGGTGATGCTGATTTTGGCTTGGCAACAATTGTATCCAGGTTGACTAACCCTGCTTTATCCCAACGTAATAAATCCTGCCAACGCACATTTTCACCACCCAATTCCACTCTTCTTTCGTGTATCAGCTCTGGCATGCCGGCATTCAGCAGGGATGGCATCTGCGCCCTTGCCCTCACGGCATTTATTTCCGCATCGCCGCTACCCGGGCCGTTGAGCCTGATCTTCGCCTCAGCAACCAACAGGTAAACATCGGCACTGCGCAATATGGGTTGTTTTAAGTCAAAGTCAATACCTCCGTCCCCATTAGGCAAATAGGCTGTATATTTTTTAATGAAATAACCGGTAGTTGATGTGCTGGGCAACAACCTCCCGGTTGACTGACCTTCTTTGCCGGCAAACATTTGATAAGCATCCGAAGAACTTATTGTATTGAGGTTCGTTTGATAAGGAATCGAATCTCCCACTGAAATTAATGTGGCCTTTTTCCTCAAAGTATCATTAGGTTCAAATGCTTCTGCAAAATTTTCAGTAGGGTGATGAAACCCCCAACCCTGCCAGGCACGCGGAGTAAAGTATATGCCAATAGGAGAAGCCGGCGAATTAGGTATTTCCTGGTTTTTATTCCATACAGCAAAAAGCAATTCGGTGCTTGTAGTTTGCTGTAGCCCTACAGTAAAGTTATCAGCATAGCTGGGTGCCAAAGCATAGTTCGCATCATTCACTACTTTACTTCCATATTCAATTGCTTTTGCCATATTATCCTCAAACATGTAGAGCTTACAAAGCAAGCCCCAGGCCGCTCCCTTACTTACCCGTCCTTTATCTTCGAGACCGTAGGTTTCGGGCAAAAGATCAATCGCTTTCAATAAATCAGACTCTACCTGCGATCTTACCTCGTCCACGGTAGATTTAGGTACGTTGTATTCACCAGTGAGCACATTATCTTCCAATATCACTGGTACTTCCCCGTATATTTTATTTAATTCAAAATAAGCATAAGCTCTTAAAAAATAGGCTTCCCCTAATGAACGGCTGCGGATATTTTCATCTATCACAGGTACTTTTGGAATGTATATTATGGCATTATTGGCACGACCGATTTCTTCATACGCGAACGGCCAAAGTGTATAAAGCACCTGTAAAGTAGGATCAATATTAAACCTTTCAATAGCTTTAAAATCCGGATGGTCGCCTTCAACAGAAATATCATCCGACTGGTCATCAAAAATGTAGAGGTTATGGCCCACCCAATCTTCTATTGTGAGAATATTATAAATGCCGGTGACACCTGCAATCACATCATCCTGGTTACGCCAAAAGTTGCCTGAAGTATATACCCCGGTAGGTTTTTGATCAAGAGGATTTTTATTACATGCCGTAATAAATGTTGATAAAATCACTGATAAAATCAATACCAACCTATTTGTATTCTTCTTCATAAAATCGTTTTCTAAGTTAAAAATTGAGTGATGCTCCCAAGGTAAAATTTCGTGCCTGCGGGTATTGTGCCACATCTACGCCTCTCTGCAAATTTCCACTCGTGTATCCCAATTCAGGTGTAAAACCTTTGTATTTTGTTATATAAAAAACATTGTATGAGCTTACATAAATACGTATATCAGGCAATGCAACATTGTTGATGCTTTTTTTAGAAAAAGTATAACCCAATGAAATATTTTTTAAAGAAAGGTAGGAGCCATTTTGAACCCATAGGTCTGAAGAACGATAATTATTATTTAAGTTACTCCTTGTTAAACGGGGAATGCTGTTACTGGTTCCTTCTCCATGCCACCTGTCCAATTCATCAGCATACCAGTTAAAATTCTGTGTACCATCAAGGCCGGCAAGCCTGTCTGCATTGTATAACTGCGCACCCGCAACCCCCGCGAAATTGAAACTAAAATCAAAATTCTTAAACTCTACAAATCCATTAAACCCATACACAAAACGTGGATTAGGATCTCCAAGTCTTACACGATCTTTATCATCAATTATTCCATCGCCGTTTTGATCTACAAACCGTACATCACCGGGCTGAATATTTGCTTTGTTTGGATCATTCGCAATATTAGCTGCCTTATCTATATCTGCCTGGGTTTGATATAAGCCATCTGTTTTGAAACCATAAAAGGAAGCAATAGGCTGTCCTTCATAGGTACGGGAGATATCTACATTTTCCCTTCCATAAGGAGTTGAACCGAGATAGGTAGAATTCCCATATAGACGGGTAACTTTATTTGTAAGAAAAGAACCGTTACCTCCAACGGACAAAGTCACATTACCTACCTGTGTTCTATAGTTGAGGTCGATTTCTACACCATGATTATTAAGTTCCCCCTGGTTGACATTTGGCAAACGTATATTCCCCGGAACATCTGGCAAGGAAGTTTGGGCACCAAATGTCTCTACAAGCTGCGCAAGCACCAGCATATCTGAGGTATTTTTATTAAAATAAGTAACAGTACCATTAAGGTGACTGTTGAAGGTGGAGAACTCGAGGCTTATGTTTGTCATGACAGCTTTTTCCCAGGTTATATTAGGATTAGCAAGGCTTGTAACATACGCCCCATTTTGATTTACGGTTCCCGTACCAAAATTATAAGAATAGCCTCCGCCTCCAAGGCCGATTATCCCGAGGTATTGAAAATCTCCAATATTTTGATTGCCTAACTGCCCCCATCCACCAGTAAGTTTTAGAGAATTTATCGCTTTTACACTTGCAAAAAATTTCTCGTCTGAGATGCGCCAGCCTGCAGAAATTGCGGGAAAATATCCCCAACGTTTTCCCGGGGCAAATTTGCTGGAACCGTCGGCACGCATTGTTACTGTTAAAAGATATTTTCCTTCGAAAGCATAATTGCCTCTTACAAAATAAGATTGCAATCCGGAGGTTGGGCCATTAGAGCCTGAATTTCCAACGGATGAGCTGTTACCCAGGTTAAGAATACGCTGATCTACACTGGTATCTGAATAACCGGACCTGTTAGCGCTAAATCCATAACCACTAAATACCTGCGAGGAATAACCGGCGGTAATATTTACATCATGCAGGTTATTGAATTTCTTATTATAGGTAACAAAATATTCCTCAAGGAATGATTTGCCTTTACTGAAATTTTGACCTAATGAAGATATCGACGGGCCGCGGGTTTGGCTGGGCGTAGCCACAGAAAATCCAAAGCCGTCGCCAAAATATTGGTCATAGCCATAATTTGCACGAATTTTTAATCCCTTGGCAATCTCCAATTCAGCAAATCCATTTGCAAGAAGACGGTTGTTACTATTATTATTGTGATTTGTGTATACGGTAGCAACCGGGTTATTTATATCACCAAGCTGGTTGTCTACCTGCGACGTTCCCCATGTTCCATCAGGATTAATTACCGGAATAGCCGGATTGAAGCGAATGGTGGTCCACAATAAACCGGTTTGTGTTGACCTCGTATCAGGACTATTGCCGGAAGTATTTGAAAACACTACATTTTCGCCCACTCTTATACGGTTGCCAATTTTATGTTCTGAATTAATTCTAAAATTATATCGTTTAAAAAAAGAATTAATGATGATTCCCTTTTCACTGTAATAATTACCGGAAAAACTGTAGTTAGAATTCGCATTACCGCCGCGAACAGCCACATCCACATTCTGCACCTGCCCTTTTGTAAATACCTCGTGCTGCCAATCGGTCCGTTGGGTTGAATAATTTGCATCATTCCAAACCGATGGCACCGATAAATTATCATTCGTATATGCTTCCTTCTTTAACATTGCCAGGTCGGGAGCTTTAAGCATATCCAGGTACTTTATCGTTTTATTGGTGCTGTTATAATAGTTAACAGTAGTTTTAAGCTTCTCGCCAAAATTTCCTTTTTTTGTTGTGACTAGCACCACTCCATTTGCTGCACGTGACCCATATATTGCAGAAGAAGAGGCATCTTTCAAAATATCTATTGAGGCGATATCATTGGGGTTTACATCGTTGAGGCCGCCTGCAGGCACACCATCAATTACCACAAGTGGTTCGGAGTTGTTGATAGTTCCTGTGCCACGTATACGGATACTCGGAGAACTTTGAGGCGAGCCATCGTTGCGAATAATATCTACACCTGAAGCTCTGCCTTGTAATGCTATGGCGGCATTGCTTACCGGAGTATTTTTAAAATCATCACCCTTAACACTACTTATAGTTCCCGTAACATCTTTTTTTCTTTGAGTACCATAACCAACTACAACCACATCAGTCAACCCGGTAACTTCAGCCGATAGCGTGATGTTAATATCAGGTGGTGGGGCGTTGCCTATGGTTATTTTTTGTGTGATAGTTTTAAATCCCACATAAGAAATTTCCAGCTCGTGTGTTCCCTCAGGAACGTTCAATTCAAAACTTCCATCTTTATTAGTTGACGCCCCCAAGTTCAATTTTTTGATAAGCACCGAAGCACCTTCAATAGGTTGATTATTTTCATTTTTTACTATCCCTCTTAAAGTATGTGGCGGGGGTGATACATCAGAGGAAATTTCTTTTGCTATTGTCCTGTTTTCTTTTTCCTTTACAATAATCACTTTATCTCTTATAATATAAGTGAAGTGCTGATCTTTAAAACACATGTCCAATATTTCTTCCAGGGATTTATCTTTTACCTGCAGGTCAATTTTTTTCGCGTCAGCCAGCATTACGCTGTTAAAAATAAAATGGTAACCTGTCTTCAACTGCAACTGCTCAAATACCTGTTCGATAGTTGCATTATTTACCGATATGCTGATCTTCTGTGAAACGCCTTTTGCGCTTATCTGTAACGTTGCAGCAAGCATTAAAATAGTCGTTATTTTCATACTCAGCAGTATTTGTTTCAACACAAGCTTTTTCGCAGATGTAGAATTGGCATGTATCTGTAATATCATAATTTTGTCGTTAAGGTTAAAAATTCTGTGTCGTTAACTCCGGCATGTTTAGGTAGCCTTGTTTATTCCAGGGACGACCGTCATCGTTCCTGGTTTTTATTACGTGCTATCAATAAAAATTAAGTGATCATCGTAATTATTTTAGGTGAATAAAGAAATTATTTGAATTCATTTACGGCAATACGATTATTTTTCTATTATCAATCTTAAAATGAACAGTTCCGGTGAGTTCCAGTATTTGCAAAAGTGTGGAAATATTTTGCATACGGGGCAGCGAAGCTGTAAAGTATTGGTTAGTACTTTTAGTTTGATATTCCACGTCTACATCATACCATCTTCCTACCTGCCGCATGATCTCCTCAATACCGGTATCTTTAAAACGGAATTCGCCATTTTTCCATGCGACAGCCTGCGCAATATTCGCTTTACTTATTTCAATATTATTTGTTGTTTTAACAAAAACAGCCTTCTTTCCGGGAAGTAAATTTTTAGTTGTTTCATTCGCAGTAATGGTCACTTTTCCTTCGATCAATGTTGTATTTATATTTTCATCATCATTGTAGCCCATAATATTAAAATGGGTTCCTAAAACTTTTACATCTACATTATCCACATTAACATGAAATGGCATTGCTTCATTTTTGGCCACTTCAAAATAACCTTCTCCCTTTAATTCAACTCGTCGTTCTTTACCTGTAAAAGATGTAGGAAAAATAAGAGAAGAAGCTGAATTTAACCACACCTTGGTTCCATCGGATAATTCAAGTCCATACTGTCCTCCACGCGGGGTGGTGATGGTATTTAACAGGATCTTTTCCTCATTAGTTTTTACATCCTTATAGCTTAATAGTCCCGAACTCAGTTTAATTATCGTGGTGTTGTTTTGGTTAGCCAGGTGACCGTTGTGCGCTGTATCCAGTACAATTGTTGAACCATCCGCTAAAGTAAGTATCGCCTTATTCCCACCCGGTTCAATATCTTTATTATTAACAACTCGATTAGCCGCTACCGGCATGTTTGTCTTTTTTTTATTCCAGGTAAAAAATACAGCCACGCCTGCAATTGCTATTAAAACCGCCGCGGCAATATTCCGGCTTACTACATAAGAAGATATTTTTTTTCTTCCTGATTGTAAAGCCACAGCATGAATATTTTTCCACATTTCATCCCAACTCTCTTCTGGCAAAACAATTTCCGGCTCCACATGAATCACTGCCTCTACAAAGCTTTTTTTCAAATGATCATCGGGTTCTGCAGTTTTCAAAAGGTTAAATAATTCTTCAACTTCCTTAGGTGTCGCAAGGTTTTCAGCGTATAGTTTTAATAAAAATCTTATTCTGTTTTGGTCCATAAAGCGTTAGAGGGATATGATATTCCCGCTTGAAGTATGTCTTAACTAAATATATAGAGTAAGCTGAAGCAGAAAAGGATGAAAAAAAATAAAAATAATTTTTAGAAAAGTAAAAATAATGCCCCGGCTATCAGTAAGGTGTTGATGTTGTCAAAATATTTCCTGATAAATTTAACCGTTTGGGCCAGGTGGCTTTTGACGGTATGTGGGGAGAGATGTAATGTTTCTCCTATCTCAACGCAGGTTCTGCCTTGATGCCTGCTCAAATTATAAATTAATTTTTTTTGAGGGGTTAATTTAGAAAGCGCTTTATTAATGATCTGCTGACTTTCATTTGCCAATACGGTTTCGTCCGTTTCGTTGGATATTAGATTTGCTTTCAAAAAAGATATTTCCAGCAATTGGTTCTTGTTATTTTCCTTCCGGATATACCCTTTTACCGTGTTATAAATAATCGTGTATATGTAGGCTTCCGGATCTTTTACTGAAGGCAAATGCACCCTGCTTACCCATAAACTTATGAATACTTCCTGGGTTATTTCTTCTGAAGCCAGGGAAGACTTAGTCCATTTATAAGCAACGGCATAGGCTTTACTTTTATATTGATCAAACAAATTTTTAAATGCAATTTCATTTCCTTTTGAAATCAACTCAAAAAGCACTTTACAATCTAAATTGCCCGGCAGATTAGTCATGGTTCTTTTCTGATAAGAATTTGGCGTATTCTATTTTATATCCTCAATTTACTATGATTGTGTTCGATAAACAAGTGGATTAATTATTTTTTTTTAAAACCTGGACGGGGCCATTATTTTTAACGGCAATAAGCAACAAACCATTTGGTGATTGTACCGATATCATATTACGCACATCCCCGGAAACATTCAATCCTGATTTTGAATAAACTTCCGGCTTAAAGTTTCCTTTCCCATCATTGTCTAAAATTAGCCCAATTCCTGCATCCAAAGGGCCTTGCTGTGCCCGAAAGGGATAAAAATTTCCGGCCAGCATTATGTTCTTTAACCCATTGCTCTTTGCATCTGTTACCATCCCATTCACCATACTTAATTGTGCATAGTCGGGCAGAGGATTTATCGTCCATTTTTTATTTCCGTCATTTTTCAGAAAGACAGATTTCAATGTTTTGATTTCTATAGTTTTCGCGTTCAACAATTGATCTTTGGTAAATAAATCATTCAACCGGGCATCTGCATAAGATTCATAACTGGCAAACTTTTTATGCAAAGAGGGCATTTGATTAAATATTTCATCCCTGGTCGCTACAGGGTAGCTATCGTGCTGAATGTAATAACAAAGAATGGGATCAATAACTCCATCCTGGTCAAAATCTGAATAGGTGATCGTTAATGGTTCCTTTTCACCGGCTTTAAATTGCGTGTTGCCACCCAGGTTTCCAATAACAAGATCTGTATCTCCATCATTATCAAAATCATCAGCGAGAATACGGGTCCACCAACCATTAGTATCTCCAAGCCCGTTAGCTTTTGTTTGATCGGCAAGCTTACCATTGTGATTTTCAAAAATAGTAATGGGCATAAATTGTCCTGTTACAATAAGATCGTTCCAGCCATCTTTATTAAGGTCAATCCACAGTGCATCTGTAACCATACCAGGATGTAACAATACAGTATCAGTTTGCGAAAGATCCTTTTCAAAATAGATATGCCCGGCCGTACTTTTATTTTTTAAAATATAGCTCTCCGGAGCTTCAGGAAATCTTCCTATACTAAATCTGCCACCGATAAACAGATCGGGCAAGCCATCATTATTAATATCCCCTGCCCGTGCACATGCTCCACTGTTTGTTGCTACGGGTATGGCATTTACAAGTTCTTTAAAATTTCCACGCCCATCATTTTCAAAGATCCTGTCCTGGTAATTTTTATTATTTAAAGGATAATCAGCGCCACCACTCACGAGATATAAATCGGGATCACCATCTCCATCCGCGTCAAAAAAGAGCGCATCGGCATTTGTAATATCCTTATTGTCATTCCAAGGCTGGCTGTTTGAAAGTATAAACTTTTCATCTTTCGTTTGAAGATATAGCTGACTTTCCTGTCCTGCAGACGCGCCAATAAACACATCCTCAAAGCCATCCATATTCGCGTCAGCTTTCGCAATGCAGGGGCCTATTTTAGACAACTGGAAAGGCAACAGGGGAGATACTTTAAAATCAATAAATTTAGATGGTTGATGAACAAAATTAATTCCTGAATTTTTGGTAACATCTATAAAAAGCGGTTTGGGAGAACTTGTGGTCGGCGTATCAATTGCTATCGCTGATTTTTGATTTATGACAACTAAAGTATCAGCTTTAAAATCAGAGAGCAGCGATTCTTTACCGCCAGGCCAAATTACTTTTAGTGATTGAATAACGCTATCTTTTCCCAAACCAATATGCATTATCGGGTCAACAGACGACTGAAATCCCCGGTTTACATATTGCTCCTGCAACTGGTTTGTTCCGGCCGTTTTTATGTAGACTCTTGCCCCAATACCCATCGTGTTTTTATTGTCTCCTTCGAATTTAATTTTTATAAAATGCCCATTGGAACGAGCGGATAAATTGTTACGATAAATAGTAGCTGTGCTATTCAGGTTATTAATAACGAGATCGAGATTGCCATCATTATTTAGATCAGCATAAACAGCTCCATTGTTGACAGCCCCCTTGCTTAATCCCCAATCAGCAGTAACATTTGTAAAACCAAGATCATGATTATTTTTAAATAAATAATTATTTAGTTTTGTAGAAGGCATGCTTTTTACCAGCTCCCACATTTCCCCTTTATGCCCGGTTTCTTTTATATAATTATCAGAATATCCTGAAGTATATTTTACAAAATCCTGGTTGGTCATATCTCTTAAAATACCGTTGGAAATAAAAATATCTTTCCATCCGTCATTGTCAAAATCAGCGAATAAAGGCGCCCAACTCCAGTCAGTATTAGATACACCTGCAAGCTGGCCTATTTCACTAAAGACGGGTACGCCGTTTGAATCAATGCCGTTATTCAGCTGCAATGTATTTCGCATTTGCTGATGATGATAACCATGATCAACCAGCATCGTATATTTATCGTAATCATCCGCGCCACGCAATAGTTTCTGGCGGTGATTATCTTCGGGAAGCATATCCAAAACCATAACATCGTTTAGCCCATCGTTATTAAAATCGGCAATATCGCTTCCCATAGCAAATTCAGAAATATGGCCTGCAGCTTGTAGCAATACTTCTCTGAAAGTTCCATCCTTATTATTGAGATATAAGAAATCTCTTTCACTGTAATCATTGGTTACATACGTATCCGGCCAGCCATCATTATTAATATCGCTGATAGCAACACTCAATCCAAAGTTTAATCCGCTGCCATTTATATGCGCTTCTCTACTCACATCCGTAAAATGTCCATTATCATTTCTGTATAAACGATTCCCGAATTTGGGATCACGTGTTGAACGTAATTTTTCAGTATTGAAAAAGGGATTGTAAAACATATCGCCGTGATTCAACATAAACATATCAACATCTCCATCATTATCCATATCAAAAAAAGCAACCGATGTTGTATAAGTTCCCGGAGCATCTAACCCATATTCTTTTGCACTTTCAGTAAACCTGGGAACGCCATTTTCGGGGCCATTATTTATGAATAGTTCATTGGCTCTTGCTTCATCAGTACCGGGGCCGGAATAGCAAACATAGATGTCCGGTAATCCATCACCATTGACATCAGCCATTACCACTCCTGTTTTCCATTTGTTTCTTCCGGCTACACCAGCTTTTTCAGTAATATCCTCAAATTGAAAATTTCCTTTGTTTAAATACAATTTATCCGGAGTCATATTTCCTGTAAACATAAGGTCGGGCAAGCCATCATTATTGACATCACCAACCGCAACACCACCTCCATTGTATAAATATTCATAAGTAAGAATATTATAATCTTCATCTTCTTTTATTTCATTTTTGAAATTTATATTGGAATGACTGGAAGATATTTCAGTAAATAATTTATTGTCTGCCTGTTTACACGAGCCGTATAAAACTATACAGAGTAAAAAATAGCAATATCGCGATAAGGCATTTTTTATTATTTTCAAAACATAATCATTTTTATAAAACCAGGAAAGGCAGTTGGTTTTTTACTTAGAGAAATTCAAAAATAAAACTATATCATATTCACACATCATTCTTATTTCGTCATAAAGTTCCAGGAAAAATTACTATACGACCACATATCAGCACCTTTCGGAATATTAACTTCTCCCTTCAATACTCCCATTTTATCTTTTATCACCGATAATTTGACGCGGGTAAATTTTCCTTTTTCATAGTCGAAACTTACCCCGTCATCATCATACAAATTATAGCTACTTTCTTTGTTGCCATAGTATCGTATTTCTAAAGGCAATTTCGACCTTCCAACTGTTAGCACCGGTGGCGTCATCGGAATAATACCACCATCGCGAACATATACCGGTATGATATCCAGCCCGGGGGTAATAGTTATTACTTCTCCTTCGCCGGCAAACTTGCCCGTATAAAAATCAAACCACTTACCTTTCGGTAAAATCACCTTCCTGTTTTTTTCTCCTGCAAATAGTGGTGCTACCAGCAAATTATCTCCTACCATAAACTGATCTTTTATTTCTTGTTTGACGGCCTTGGCATACGGATTATCTGTTGAGCTTAATGCCCCTGCGGAAGTTGTAGCGGAGGCATTAAAGCCCGGTATAAGATTCATGGCTTTAATGGGTGGAGTGCCATAAAATGCATAGTCAGCAAAGCTCGTATAGAGATAAGGTATCAATTGCATCCGCAGATCAGCGACATCATGCACCTGCTTTTCCACTTCAGCAAAAGACCACGGTTTGGTACCATCAGCCCAGGCATTAATCATAGCGAGTGGCGAAAAACAAACTGTTTGCATACGCCTTAACCATTCTTCGGCTGTGGGCGAACTCCGCACTTCGGGAGTCCACAATACACCTATAAAAGAACTATTAATTAAAGCGGTAATAAAATCAGGATGACTGTAATAATCGTTATAAATAACGTACGGAAAAGATGAAGCACCCGCATTGGAAGCTCTCACTAACCCATAAGTTCTTGTGTTTTGCTTACGGTATAAATCAGCAGTCATTTTTTGCATCGCCAGGCTATAAGTTTGCCGCATTTGTTCCGCAGAATTCCCGGAAGGGAAAATGGTAACGTCCGGCCACAGCCACTCATCAAAACCATCATTCTCATCCATTTTAAAACCACTTACTCCTTTACTCAGCAGATGTCGTGATAAATGATCGCCAATTATTTTCTGTGCCTGAGGCAGTGAGTAATCAGGCACAAGGCCCGCCCACACTGTATGAGATGCTGTATAAGGATAGATTTTTTTGTACAATTCTCCATCAGGTGAAATGTAAGGGTTCATCCATAAGTTGACATAGACCCCTATTTGTTTTAAACTATCAATTATTATTGCAGGATGAGGAAAGCGACCTTTATCCCATTCATAAGTACATGGATATGATTTGCTTTGCCATCCGGGTTCCAATCCAATTACGGATAATGGGAATTTATGTTCTGCATATTGTTTCACTTCATTCATCACGTCTTTATCGCTATACAAAGTTGGAGTACGATGCCAGAAACCCAACCCCCATTTGGGCGGCAGGCAACCGCCACCGTTATATAAATTATATCGTCGCACAACATCCAACATTTCCGGCCCGCCAAATACAATGATCTCGGCACCTTCGGCGGGCACGAGCATTTCAATGTTATTGGAATATGGATTCGCTTCCCAGTTTTTGTCGGTATTTCTGTCACGCACCGCAGGAGGGTGCTTGCTATCCCGTTCTACCGCTGTGCCCACCCATACATCAATATATCGGGCTGCATTGATCAATACACCATAACCCTTTGACGAAACATAAAATGGTACCGGCGCATGGGTGCGGCCATTGTCTTGTCCTCCATAATGGTCAACGTGAAGTCGCATGATACGGCCACGCTGCTCAACAGTTTTGAAATTCAGACCCAAACCAAAAATCTTTTCTGTTTTATCTAAAGGAAAATGCAGGTAAGTTTTACCATCTATTACCGATGCCTTTATTTCATTTTTCGGTAAAGGAAAATTTACTGCCTGCATGGCGCCCAATGCTTCTATTTTAGAATGAACATCGGTCACCGTATAGAAGTTAAGTTTATCAGGCTTGCCTATTTTTGCACTCCATACACCAGGTGCTATCGCCTTCCAGGTAAGATTGGTTTGGGAAGATACGGTTCCTCCTGAAAGCATGAAAAAGAAGCTTACTATATATCTCATATTTGTAAAAATTAAACTAATTGACGTTGGATAAATTTTATTGAATCATTTTTATTTAAAGAAATAAATACTCGTTTAGTACTTACAGTTATGTAAACGGGAAATACTACTGCAATCTCCTGCTAGTTATTCACCTGGTTGCCTTCCGTTCCTGCCTGCACATGCCGCATGTCCGTCTTTACTTGTTCCTCTCACCATATTTCCAATTTTGACTACAGGCTGCCATTGAGTGTCGAATTTATTTTTTTGTATGTTCACATTTTTACAGGCTGTTAGTTTTATCGATATTTTATTACTGCCCGGTTTCATAAACCAGGATTGATTAATGATATTGTTGCTGAACACCAACTCATCAGTACTCCCCGCTTTAAGCAATGGTGCATCATAGACTTTAAACACATTATTTTCAATCCGGATATTATGATGTACATAATATCCTTTAACCAATTGGTGGTTCTCCGGAGCGACGGCAATTATGTAATTATCCGGTGCCTGGTTATAACCACATTCTTCAAAAACATTATTACGAATCAAAACATCCTGCACCCAACCAGATTCGAACCAGGAATTACAGTCATCGGCAATTAAAATAGCGTGCATCCCTGTTCTGTAAAAAGTGTTTCCTTCTATTAAAATCTTTCCGCGAGTAGTTATTAATAGTCCCCGTGTATTAGTATGTTCAAATCTATTGTTCTTAATTACAACCGAAGGGTTTTTTGAAATGTTTCCCACACAATCGTTTTCCTTAATTTGCGAAGGAATATTTCGGTCCAATTGCAATTCAATTTCTTTTTTTGAAATCATTTTTGAGGATTTCACTACCGCTGTGGCAAATGGAATAAGCGTCTGATGATTTACAAATTCAATAGAATCGCCCTGGTCAAAAGCATTAAAGCCCCATGTTTGATGATGCATAAATCTCACTACTACTTTATCCCTATCTGAGCTGGTTATTCGAAGATAGGTCCCGTGTACGTTGATTGGATCATCATGCGAACCGGAAGTAAGGCAATCTTCTATTCTTACAGAGCCATAGCAGCCAGAGAAATGGAAGCAATCTGCAAATGCAGCTATCACCCGTCCGGAGCCGGGACGTGGTGCCACGCTCACTTTTTTGATATCAATGTTTTCTGAAAGCTGGCTCACAATTCCAAGGCCGTGAATATAATAAAAATTAAGATTTTCAAAAGTAACATTGTGCGAACGGTTATTAAAAACACCAACTTCATCACGGTAAGGATCGCGAATGGTGAGTATGTCTCCCTTCGAAAAATTGGCGCCGGAAAAATCACCTGAAAATCTTATTTTAAACGGAGATATTTCTATAAAATTACTTTCAGCAAAAGGTTCCCAATTTGTATAATACATGATTTCCTTTGCGGGGACATATCCTATTACAAAAGGGCTATTGGTCTTCCAGCCTTCGCCATACCATATCAGCTTGTTATGATTATTTTGTTTTTCAATAGCATACCATGAATCACGATTCACATCGGCAACCACTTCCGTTTTTGTTCTTGAAACTATTTTCATCTCCGACATAGTTGGTCTTTCAAAATCGAATTGCAAATCTTTCACTTTAAAATTATGACAGCGGTCTATTGCCATCAGCATCATTTTTCCATGATACACCAATAGAGTATTATTTCCTTCCAAAGTGATATTTGACAAATTTTCAAAAAGCATCCCAATCGTCTTCTCTTTAGATAAGCTATCATCCTCCGTAGCGTTAGAAATGTAATATTCTTTGCGTTCAGCGCCTTCCGGCCAGATATCAATTCTTCCACCGGGGAAACGAATAATACAACTATCCGCTCCGTTAGCGTCTTTGATAGCAAGAGCAAGTGCAGGAGAAGCATTTTGATATGAATTGGAAACGAGTCCGTAATCAGAAAGATTAATTATTTTCTGCGAAAAAACGGGAGTCACACTTGCCAGCATCATAGTTATACCGGCAATCAATCCCTGCAACCATTTAATTCCCATTTTCATAAAACTTGCGTAATTAATATGAAATTGATTCCTGCTTAATTTTTATTTTCTACAATAATCAAATAACCCTTCCCTCCCGGTATATTAATATGCTCCAATGAATTTAGTTGTTGATCATCCTGGTATCTTAATATAGGAGGAATGTGAAAGGTAGCATTTGCCTGATCCAATCCCAATTGTTGAAAATTTACATGGAGAGACGTGACCTGGTCAGTATTTCCAAAATTGGCAACCGCGATAATAGATTGCTGTTTCCCTTTGTACACTGTAACTTTTACGGAATCGCCAGAAGATCTAACCGGTGAATTTTTATCCCAATAACCAATCATTTCTTTCTGTTGAATATGATATTGATCCCAGAATTTCCAGATATTGTCCGGTGGAGCGCCTGACCAGCCTGCCCGATTGGTAATTCCATATATCATTCCCCTCCACGGATTTCCTCCTTCTTCCAACATTTGGCTGGGCAAGCCGAACGGAATTCCTGCAATTTCGACCAGCCAATAATCGGGTGGTGTATCGTAATTTCTTCCTTCACCAATCCATAACTGGTCAACGTACGGAAGCAGATCCATGTATAGATTTAAACAACTGGCGTACCCGGCATATTGATTGAAATGGTTCCAGCTATGCATGTCTATCCTCGCAGCCGGGCGGTTCTGATCTAAAACTTTTCTCGCTCTTTGAATTGTAATTCTATCCAGGGAACAATCATCGATGTATATGCCATCTATTTTCAAATGCTTCACCATCCAGTTTAGTCCTGCCACATAGAAATTATTTAAGCGACTATCGGGCGTCGTAATTACAGATAGATCCTTTGTACCTGCATATTTACCTGTAGTAAAATTAGCTACCCATGCAGGAATGTAATTCTTTCTAAGGTTATCTTTCAACCATTGGTCGGGGCCATTAGGATAAATCAACGTTTTTGCATCATTACCCGGCCCAGGATAAATCACTTCACCACCTAAACTTTTAAAGGCCCAGAGCTCAGGAAGATTGGTAGTTAATTCCCGTGTAGTATAATACAGTTTTACCCTCTTATCGTCTTTATGTGCTTTATCAATAAAACTCTTTAATCCCTCCACATTTATATCTGCATAAGGATAATTGATGTATGGATAAATATCTTTTTTGTGGTGAACGTTGATAATATTTGCACCCAAACTATCTGCTGCCGGAATGAAAGAGGCGCTTTCATCTTTGTCGGAATGGTAATAACGATCTGCAAACTGAATTTCTTTATCCATAATTTTGAAAGGCGTAATCAGCAATTCAAAATCATAATTCAGTTCTTCATTTTTTTTTATTTCGCGGGCACCTGAATAAGCATTGACAATAGTAGTTTCTTCTTTCTCATAAATATGTACACCTCCTTTGCCATCATTGCTCCAGGAAGGCGAAAGATGCAAGGGGCCAAAACTGTAATAAATATTTACCAGTGGACGTACATAATTTTCAGCCTTCCATTTTATACGCAGTCCCCCGTTTACGGCGCCCGTCCACAAGGCGTCCTGGTTCTTTGTGCTATCCCATTTCCATTGCCACTCTTTGGGCCTCAAGCCACCTTCTTTATTTAATCCCATCATGTAAGAAGCTTTTTCTTTATCCATTAAAACTTCCAAACGGATATCTTTTATATGAAGGTTTTCTTTTGCTCTTAACTGCAGATGAAAATCTGCGAAACCATCAAACGCTAACTTACCTGTACAAACAACATTGCATTCAGCAGATGTATTGGTGACTTTCCATGAAATACCTGAAGGAGTTTGCTGTGTGAATTGCAATTTGCCTGGGTCTAAATGAATGATCTCTCCATTCTCTTTTTCAATAATAAAATGAAATGGTGCATCAATAATATCTTCTCCTTTTGCAAAAACGGATTGATTGGATGGGGAAAAATAAGTTGTGATCTTTTCAGGTAAACCATTTCCTGCAATTTTCATTGAACGGCCTAAAATATTGATTGTCCTGGCTAACCTGCTTACAGGGATATATCCTTTGGTAATTTTATTATCTATTCCCGCGGTTGAATTCAACCACGCCAACCGTGATAAACTTTTCCCCTCATCAAACCCGTGATTAGCCGGTATTATTCCGCCTACTTCTAATTTAATTTTTATATTTTTTGATATGTTACCGTGAGCGGAAACAGAAATGGTTCCGTTATATGCACCCTTTGCAGTTGTAGGAATATCTATACCTATCCATAATGTCTGCACCTTTTCTGCCGGTATGTTAATACTCTTTGTAAAAGCGTTGCCCTGATAATTAATTCCTCCTGTATTGAAACAGGTGATTTTTCCGGCAATGATCATCTTACCATCATCACCTTTGAGATCCGAAAGATACAACTGCACATTTTTTACATCCTGATCTACCGCCCATGCTCCCAACTGGAATACAAAATATTCACCCGGCTGCGCATGTAAAATATATGGCTTGACGGTGTAATTATTTTTCAACCATTTTAAATTAAGTGAATCATCCCATTTGATTGGCGCTTCTTTTATTTCAGGGAAAACGACCAATAAAGGACGCTGGTCCTTTTGTCTATAGTGTTGCGCAGCGTCATGGGTAGAAATAAAATTATCTGCTTCATGCTGCGCATTGGAATGTAAAAAAAAAATTAATAGAAGAAAAACGATCACTTTTTGCTTTACCATCCTATATTAAAAATTACTTGTTATTTTTTTTATAATTTATTTTCTAAAGGTTTCAAACTGATTATCTCATCGGTTGCAGTCTTAAAGGAAAGCCTGTTACCACTTACAACTTCTGCAGTTATTTGAAACCAGGAAGGTTACCATGTCCTGATGTTTTTAGAACTTCATTTTGATCACTAGTTGATATGACCGGATAGGGCCTGTCATATCCTTTTACCGCATGCCATATAATCTTGTTAAAGACATCGTCGTCAATACGGTCTGCATCATCAAGATCCTGCTCCAGCGATTTCTTTGCCCAATACAATTGAGCGCCTAATAAGTTATCCAAAGAAGGATTCAACCGATCAAGAGGAATATTATTCTTTACAAAATTATATGGAGCAAAATCCAGTTGATTGGTGAAACAATCAAGCATTGGTTCAGCCGTAAGATCAAGCTGATTCATTGGTGGTAACCCAAGAATATTTTCAATGGTTCTTACCATATTTATTTGCGAGTAGTAAGTGGAAAGTACCTTACCGCGTTTTGTATAGGGACTTATAACGAAGCCTACGGTTCGATGACCGTCCACGTGATCAAGGCCCGCTTGCGGATCGTCTTCTGTAACAAAAATGCAGGTTTCTTTCCAGAATTTACTATGAGAAATAGCATCGACAATCTGCCCGAGCGCAAGATCATTATCAGCCACAGCTGCTTCCGGAGTTGGCACTCCCGGTACTGTTCCGGAGGTATGGTCGTTGGGTAATTCCATGATTATGAAATTCGGAAAATCATTATTTTTCTCATACGCTTTAAATTCTCTAAGAAATGCCGCCACCCTCGAAGCATCGGGGACGGTATTAGTAAATCCTGCATAATCAGGACATATATAGGGCTCAAGTTGTTCAAGATTGGCTTTCGCGTGGATCTTGATTTTATCGCTACCGCTTTTCAGGTCATTATAGATATCAGTAAATTTTGCGTCCTTAGGTTCGATAATCGTTTTTACAAATTCCCCATAATCGCGGAAGGTCAATCCGTGATCCAGCACATTATCCCAAATAAAACCCGAACTTGCATAAGCTAACGCATCATTTCCATCATAAGGATAACTGCGGGTAAAGTCGCCAAAAGATTTTTCAAGGTAGTCTGTCACATAAGCCTCATCGGTCCATTGATGCCCATCAGCACTTAAAACACCACTGCAATTATAATTATCCATTAAAAGAAAGGAGGTTGCTAACTTATGATGATTGGGGGATATATTTTTTCCAAATTCAACCAATGAGGTATCCCCATTACCTTGAGGCATATCACCCAATACCTGGTCGTAAGTCCGGTTTTCTTTTATGATGTAAACAACATGTTTAAAGAATGAAGTCTGATTCGGACTTACCGGCACCGGCACCTTTTCCTTTGCACTGCCGGAACCAGGTTTCAAATTTTCCATCATTTGCGTATAGGAATTATTCTTATTGACAATTGTAGTCATCTCATCAAGCCCAGGCTTACCTGGTACCGGAATTATAGAAATCGTTCCCATGTGGTCATGTGAATTGAATCCAGCCCGGCTCGTCTTTTGATTCCTCGACCCGACCCCTTTTACGTTGGCGACGTAAAGAATAGTACCTGAATTATTCATCAACACCGATCCGGGATACCAGCCGGTAGGAATATAGCCAAGGATATGGTCACGGTTTTCTGTTTGTATTACGCACAATGCATTTTCAGTTCCGTTAGCTACATACAGATACTTACCGTCAGGTGAAATAGTCAAAGCGTTAGGTCCACTGCCAAAGGGTACATCTTGTTGAAAGTGCACGGATATTGTATCAATAACCTGGTCAGTTTTTGTATCGATTACGGAGATAATATCGCTATTGGCGCAAGCAACATACAATCTATTGCGGGAAGGATTTAACACCATTCCGCTGGGGTGTAAGCCTACTTCAATAGATTTTTCCTCTACATTCCCGTTAAGGTCAATAACCGAAATCGAGCCATTATTTGCGATACCTGTTTTTGGATCAACTAATACCTGCGAGCCCGATGTATTGTAAGTAGATTCACCTGTATTGGGTCTGCGGCCGCCCCAGTTACTTACATAGGCTTTTGAAGGTGATGCAACGATTACACTATAAGGAGCTATTCCTACAGGAATTTGGACGATCGCCGCAGGATCTTTTACATTAACCACACCCAGCGAATTATTTCTCGAAAGCGTAACATAAATGGTATTATCTGCTTCGTTCATGGCAACACCGCCCGGAACAGGTTCCCCGCCAATAGCAGGTTTAGGCAGCATGACGGAATCAGTCCAGCGCATGATATTGTCATCATCCATTTCGGCAATACTAATACGATCAGTTGCATTAGTTACGAACACCCGGTGTCCGTCTTGAGAGAGACAAATGCCTGTAAAGGAAGCACCGCTATGTTGATAGGGTAACGATTGCAGGATTGTCCTGTCACTTAATCTTACAAGGTCCAGCGAAGACATATTTTTTACAAACAACAATTTTCCATCAGGCGAAAGCACAAGATCAACTGGTCTGCCAGGCAAATAAACCTGGAAGCCCGCGGGACGTATCATTTGATTGGAAGGAACCAGGACACTGCCATCAGGCTGAGGACCAACTTGCCGATTAACAGAATTATTTGTGTTCTGTGCAACAGAAACAAATGAGAAGGCAAAAAGGGAGGTTAAGGCAATAATAAAACTGGTAATAGTAAATTTGAAATTATTCATTTTGCTATTTTTTTTCAATCCTTTTCTCTAAATCTGCCAAAGGCACCGTTATCATTTTACCAGCAGTCTTGCCATTTCTGTAGGTTATTACCCTTAGCGTTTCCGCATCTTTTGGAATATTTATTTTACCTTCAGTCTTCTTATACACGCTTGAAAACTGGTCCGGAAAGGTATTATCAAAAGTGTAATAAATTTCCAGTCCCTCTATCTCCGTATCAAACTGAAGCTGCAAACTTCCGTCAGCATCTTTTGAAGGAACAATAATAGCATCGTAAAAACTCCTGGAATAGTTGATGCCAGCTTTGTCAAGTAATTTTAAATGATCTTCCATCTTGTTTACAAATCCGTTCCAGCTTAATTTTTCTTTTGGGCTCCATAATATTTCGGCCAAGGCCAGGGCACGAGGCCAAAGCATATATTCTGCATGTCGGAAAGTTGGAACACTTTCGGTCCACAAATTTCCCTGCCCCCCCAGTAGATAACCAGCGTCTACTCCTGCAGGTATTGGCTCAAAACTATATACATCTTTTAACCGAAGCATGCTGTATGTAGGCGGTTCAACAGCAGGATCTCCCTGGTACAAATCAAAATAACAATAGTTCGTCGGGCTCATCACCACATGATGTTTTTGTTTTACTGCTTCAATACCACCCTGCATACCTCTCCAGCTCATGACAGATGCATCCGGTGGTAAACCTCCTTCCAGTATTTCGTCCCATCCCATTAATTTCTTTCCCTTTGACTGCAATATTTTTTCTATTTTTTTTATAAAAAAGCTTTGAAGTTCCTCTTCATTCTTTAATCCATTCTCCTCCATACAACGTTTACAAACGGGGCAATTTTTCCAAAACCCTTTGTAACATTCGTCACCACCAACATGTATATATTCGAATGGGAAAAGTCCTGCTATTTCCGTAAAGATTTTTTCTAAAAAAACATAGGTAGAATCATTACCCGCGCATAATGCATTGTCGTCAATTTCATAAAATTTACTGCCCGGATTTACCTGGTAGTTTATTTTTGTACAAGACAGGTAAGGATAAGCCGCGATAGCCGCAAGGCTGTGTCCCGGTACATCAATCTCGGGCATTACCTGTACCTTCTTTTCTGCGGCATAATTAATAATATCTTTTATTTCCAGCTGCGTATAAAATCCTCCGTAGGCGGCTTTCTCGCCGGGCTGCGGCGGTTGCCTTTCCCACCACAAGCCAGTACGCGGTACCCGCCATGCACCTGTTTTTGTAAGTTCAGGCAGCGATTTTATTTCTATTCTCCAGCCCTGGTCGTCAGATAAATGCAGGTGCAGCAAATTATATTTGTATTTCACCATTTCATCAATAAGCTTCTTCACTTCCTTTATAGTAAAAAAATGCCGGCTTACATCCAGCATCAAACCCCGCCATGCAAAACGGGGATAATCCGTAATGGCCACCGCAGGTATTTTATAGCCAGGCTTATGAGTGGATGATATACCTGGTACTGGCAGTAATTGAACCAATGTCTGGATGCCATAAAACAAGCCCGCGGGTTTATTGGCGGTGAGAAATACTTCCCCGGCAGAAACAGTTAAGTGATATCCTTCATCGCCAATCGTTGCATCGTTCTTTTTATTTATCAGTAATTGGATGCTTTGCTTATCCTGCTTTACAGTTGCCTGCTTTAATAAATAACCGGCTGATTATTTTAAATAAGTATTCAGCAAAGCGCCCAGGTCTTTTTGCTCCTTATCATCTTTAGTAATAATGGTTGTTTGAGGAGTAATTAAAAAATATCCCTTGTTCCAGGTTGCAGAAACAGGTTCAGGAATTAAATAATCCTGTGCCTTTATATCCATTTTTATAAAGATAAGGCAGGTAATAAGTAAACAGATTTTATTCATATTTTTTAATGATACTTTCATATATTTTAAATGGGTTACTTCTTTTTTATTGGCTGCTGCTTAAATATTCATTGTATAACATTTTTCTCCACACCGGTATAAAATTCTATCAGCATGTTTAACATGTTAGCTTGTTTAATACACCGTTTATTCAGTATTTATTAATAGGCATCTTTACTATAATAAGAAGATTAGTTTTTATCATGAATATGCTATACCTACTTTAACATGTTTCTTGAAACCGATGAATGAAATGAATTAATATGTTCGCCAGGTAATTTCGAAAGCACTTTCCATTGTTTATCACCAGCGACTCCAGGCGAATTAATATCAAAAGGCTTAAACCCAATCTTATTTATTACCGAATCATTTTTAAATTCAAAATTATACTTATTGGCATTGACAAAGCCGGGATCCTGCATGATACTATGTAAATCTTTACCACTCTTTTTTTGCCATTCTTTAAGTGTCAGATAATTTTTAGGATTAGCGCCATAAGAGCCGGTAGATTGAATGAAAATAACTTTTTCATTATTCATATTCCAATAACAATTACTATCTATTGTAAGGTTGCCGGTCTGCCAGGCGCCTTGTAATAAAAATCCCTTATCGGTAAGTATAATATTATTTTTAAAATCAAGGCTGTGATGTTCTTCAACCCTGGAGAACTGGGCCTGGAACTTTTCGTTAAAAGCAATAATGTTATTTCTTATGATATTATCTTTCCCATAATGCTGATGAAAGCCGCCTGTCTTGGTATGATACACTAAATTGTTTTCCATAAGAATGTTGGTTGAACCTTCGTCAGCATAAAGCCCCCATCCTCCATAGTCATAGGAATACACATCGCTTATTTTATTGTTGCTAACTTCTGTTCCATCAGAAATGCCTAACGTGTAAATAGCGGCCATATCACTTAAAACACCCCAGCCAATATGATGAATATAGTTATAGATTATTTTGTTATTTACTGAAGGGCTAAAAGCATAACCCCAAACCCATCCTACTGAAATGCCCGTGTATCTAAAATCGCCGACATCGTTATGAACAATCATGTTATTCCCCGAATTGGCGATGAATATACCAACAGCAGAAGGAAAGTTTAATCCGCCGGAATGAATAATGCAATTTTCAACTTTATTGGTAGACGTCCATTGTGCCTTGTCGTCACGAATTATAGTTTCTCCAATTCTGATACCGCCTGCTCCCAAATCGTGCAGGTAGCAATGGGTGAGCTCGCAATTTTGCACACCTTTTCTTAGCCATATTGCATATTGCCCGGTATGGGCAATTTCACAACGGTTAAACCTGATATTTTGTGCATTGTCAATCATGATAGCCGCATCTATTTTTTGCGCTGCCTGGTATGATTGATAACCGCTAAAAATGTAGTTGCAATATTTAAATGCTATCCCATCAAATAGCACGTTCCGAACCGGAAGAGTTGAATCACCCTGTATAACAACTAATTTTTCGAGTACGGGCAATACCGCTTCCTGGTTGCTAACATTTTTACCGGTAATATATT
This sequence comes from Chitinophagaceae bacterium, assembly GCA_046593045.1. Classification (GTDB taxonomy): domain Bacteria; phylum Bacteroidota; class Bacteroidia; order Chitinophagales; family Chitinophagaceae; genus Ginsengibacter. Next base: position 53,463 of record JBKJRY010000140.1, read on the forward strand.
TGATAGTATCATTTTGTAAAAGCCATTCATTGGGTGCATCTAATGCGGCAGAATAATTTTCAACATAAAATATTCCGGGATTACCTATCAAGGCAAAATCGCCGGCAATAGTACCTGTTGAATAAAATGATTTGGTAAGGGGATTTAATGAATCAATGGTACGCATGGTGTTATCCCACTTGTGGTAAATGTTGAACCATACTTTTTGCAAGTCATTTTTAGGAAGAGATGCCAAATCCGTAAACAATGTTGATGGCGTTTCAAATTGTTGTGTAAACCTCAATTCCTTCTGACTATCCGCAACATTTACAATTTTACCTAGTGTAAAATAATTATCAATATTGGGAGTCCTTGCTCTCACGGCTCTTCTGTCATTTATGTACAAATCATATGGCTGTGTAATAGCAGCATCCTCTACCGTAGCAGATAAAATTTTGTTGCCTTTCATGGTAATTTTTTTTCCTCCACTTAAAACAGGATGAGCATTTGACACAGCCTGGAAAATGATTTCCAAATCATTTGTTCCACCATTTTCAGAAGTGATTTCGACAGGTTCATCGAGGATATATTCGCCGTCATTGAGAAAGATAGTAATCGTCCCTTTCGGATTTGTTTTCTTTAAACCGGGAAGCATTGCTATTGCCTTTTGTAAAGTCGTGGGGGATTGGGCAGAACCATTGCCACTTCCCACCGGCGATACATAAATAAATATATTATCAGCAAATACCGGGAAAAAGATAGCTGATAGAATGGTTGTTAAAAAAATTTTCATCATAAAGGTTTTTTTTATCAATATCCTTCTTCCCTTGCAAGGATCGCCAATAAATGATTACCTGTGTCTTTGACCTCAAATAATTTCCAGGTAGTATTGTCCATTTGTTCCAGATGAAATTGCCTGCTTGGATCTGCTAATTGTTTTTTTATTTCCCTGCTAAATGCATTTGCCGCCCTCGCATTTTCCCATGTTTTTATAGCGCTGAATATCTCATATTTCTTGGGGCATGATTCAACAGATGTTTGGGAAATATTCATCATATAAGTTACCCCAACACCTACAGAAATGGCTGCAACATTTTCATACTGCTGTACTGTAGAACTACTATCGGGAGTAAAATTACTTCCAAATGTTGCGGGGAAATAGTTAGCATACGCGACATTTCTCAGATCTTTTCCTTCAATTCCCCAGGATCTTTTTTTAATATCATACATATTTGCACCGCCGCCCACATTCCAAATACTTTGATAATGCCATGAGCCTTCCGAAAGTGTGGCCCCGGTAATACGCAGGTAGGGTATGTTATGATAAGAAGCTCTGTAAAAAAGTTTTTTAAAAAACCTTTTTACAGAATAATATCCGTGCCCATTGTTAAAAAGAAATTCCTGTCCATCAAAATCAATAAATCTTATTCCATTGATACTACTCACATCAGCATAATATTCCGCTATTGAATCTTGTAAATAAATATTCGGAATAAGGCCGTCATATCCATAATTCAGCGTAACCTGTAATTTATAAATAGTATCATTCTCATAATGATTTGAAGCGGTCGTACCCCAATAGCCTCTCTTAACTTTTTGAAGCGTATAAGGAGGTGTTTTGGAAACACCTAAATAATAAATAAGCTCTTTACCAATTTTTATAATATTTAAATCTTCGGCATGACCCTCCCAACTAGCTATTTCATTTAAAAAAGATGGATCGTTTACTTCAATGGAGCTATCTGTTGATGAAATTCCTTTGACCAATATTCGCTTTTGCTGGAAACATAAATTTTCAGAGGGCTCAGGACTTGCGTCTTTCGTACCTGGCGCAAGAGCGATTGTTATTGTATGCCTTCCCATTAAAACACCTGAAGAGTTTGATATAACTGTAAATTCTTTGTGCGACTTATCTCCCGATGTAAAATGGAATGGTTTTGTGTCAAAATTTTTACCATCAATGTAACCCTTGTCTGCCCTGTCCACTTTAAAATAGGGCAGATCCCATGCCTCGATTGCCTTAAACCCCATTTGTCTTACATAAGAAATAGTACTGTCAAATAAATTTCCTGACGTTAATACATCCGGTATATACATTGCAGGATCTTTCACCCATTTGCCATTTATTTTCGGGTATGGCAATCCTTCAGATAAAACTATATTTTGAATAACCTCCTTAAGCGCAATGCTGTCAGGGCTTCCCCATAAAGCAATAGACGAGCCGATAAAATCCACGCCAGGTATTGCCTGGACCTCCTGGTGATTAGGTTCGTCAGTCTTTAGGAAAGGAATCAGGGAAAATAAAATATTTCTGTTTTCTGTCCTGTCCATAGAATGATAAGTGATGAAAATCCTTCCCTTGTTGTCAACGGAAGCTGTATTCCCATATAATATTCTATAATATTCTTCCGGATGAGAATAAAATGCAACGTCACTTATCCCATCGCCCCCTATTGGAAACAACTGGCCTTCACGCAAATGGGATGGCAGGGGGAACTTTTTTTTATCAGGACTATGAATTACATATTGAAAAGGCGCCGCATCACCTATTGTATTTGAAGTTCCACCCGTAGTTACGTCGTTCAGCGCTAAAACACCAATAGCGTAATTTACTGCGTCACTTGTATCTCTTGCTGTACCTATAATCTCACCAAAAAGATTGGTAATGTTTGTATAAAAAGATCCCCATTGAATATCGTCAATATAATTTCGCGGGGAGAGTGACAGTAATGTGAATTTAAAGTATTTCTTATTCCTTGTTTCAATCAACACATTCGCTTTGGAGCCATTGGAATAAGTAAGAAGTAATTCTCTTTTAGAAGAAGTATAAGCAGCTGACTGAGGCAAATAATATTTATCTGTTTTCGAATTATATAAACAAAGTAATGGAGAGGGCTTATCGGGAGGGCTAAACTCCCTGACTGGTGTTGCAACAATATTTTTCATTCCGGTAATAAACCCTTTTTTATCAATATGAATTTTGAAATAATTTGTTGATAAATCCAATTGAGCATAACACATCCCTGTACCTATGGATATAATGTAAAAAAATAAAACGATAATCTTTTTTGATTGATTTATAATTTTGTTTTGCATGCATAGAATTTTAAAGCCCTCAAATATTTTACTTTGACCAGGCAAATCATTAAGCTTTTAAATGACGTCCATAATCCTGTAAAAATTTTATTCAGGCCCATACAATTAGCATTCTAAAAGTGAAGCTGCTTCATCTTTATTTGCTATAAGCAGCCAAAAATGCCGGGCGGTTAGCGGTTTAAAATTTTCGCTATCCCCACTGCCATTAGTCGTTGCACTGATTTTTTTTAGACTTGAAATATAGGCCATAAATGGATTCACTTTACATGACCAGATGAATAATCAAAATTTACTATCCTTAAATTAACGCTTTCCCGACACCATGTAAGCTGCAGTTAAGGTCTGAACTTTTTGATTCTTGGAAACCCCTGATAAAGTTTTACTGCTACCAGGAAGCCTACTGAACCTTTTGAAGTCTTAAAATTACAAAGTTCATGTGAATTTAAAAGGTTGTCTTCTTTGGTCAGAACAATTGAATCCAACAGGAAAACTTTTGAAAGAATTTCTTGCCATAACTTGCTTATAGTTGGCTACAGGATAACGTATTTGTTTCACATGGATGTTTGTGCCAGATATTGTCGAATAGCTTTTAATCCCCTGGCGTTATGTTCTCACTTTAATGAATTTAAATTTTTGACAGAATGTCAATTAGTTCTTTTCTAAAGTTCTAACACCATTTTCACCGGCAATAATTGCTTTGTGAGCAATGCCATAAAAAAGTGACGTCTCTACTACGCCTGCAATACTTTTCAAAGCTGGGTTAATTCCTGGTAATGCAGGCCATCTTTCAAAATAAATATCCAATAAATAATTTCCATTTTCTGTTATAACCGGTCCATCTTTTTTATCATTCATCCGCATAGACATATTTATACCCTTGTATAATTGTTTAATTTTATATGGAGCAAATGAAAAAGCTTGCGGAAGAATCTCAAGTACAAGTGGATATTTTGCATCAAATATATCAGCCAGTTTTGATTCATCTCCTACCAATACAAATTGCTTTGCCATTGAAGCCAGCAGTTTTTCCTGTGTATGAATACCGCCGCCACTTTTCAGGGCATTTAATTGTTTATCGAACTGGTCATATCCGTCAAAATAAATATCGATTTCTTTAAATGATGACGTTTGGGAAACAGGCAACTTTTCTTTCGCTAACAATTGCATGGTTGAAAAGGAAGACGTAACAAATTTTACTACCAGGCCTTCTTCAATTTTCTTTTTTAGAAATTCAACGACATAAGCAACAGTTGACCCGGCGCCAACGCCAACAATATCATTTTCATTTACAAGGTTGATTGCTTTTGCTGCCGCTTCCTGCTTAAAATTCATTAGAAATCTATTTATTAAGAAAAAGAAAAATCAATGGTTCGCTTTTCTTTATCACTTTGCATTGCCAGTTCTATAATGCGAACATTGTTTCTCGCCTGTAAAGGCGTCACTATCAGATCTTCCTTACCCAAAATCGTATTGTATACATTCAGGTAATAGTCAGAATAATTTCCTTTTTCACTTTCAACCTTTCCAACGAAATGCTGGTGATCGATTTCAGTATTTAAAGTGCCCCATATACTAGCAGATTCCACGCCCCAGTTATTTTTTGTTAGTGAAGTAAGGCCTACTTTAAGTGCTTCTTCCTGCACATCCAACCCGTACTTTACAAAGGAACCATTAGTTCCAAAAAGTATGAAACGAGGTAACGACTCTCTTACCAGCATACCCGCTTTTAAAGAAGCCTTGATACCGGGGTAATGCATTATTAATTCAAAATTATCAATTGCCTTTCCTCCTTTTCTTTGTATCCGCAAATCGGCACTAACTGCTTCGGGTAGCCCAAACAGGGTCTGCACCTGGTCAATAAGATGCGATCCTAAATCGTATAAAATCCCGGTGCCCGGCGCATCTTCTTCCCGCCATGCGTTTGGTTTAAGAAAGTTCCTGAAACGGTCATAACGGCTTTCAATTTCAACTAACTCTCCCAACAAACCATTTTTAATAATTTTCTGGACAGTATAAAAATCGCTGTCAAAGCGCCGGCTGTGATATACAGATAATATCAATTGATGTTTAGCAGCTAATGCTATCAGTTCATCCGCTTCCGGGGTATTTATTGTAAATGGTTTATCAACCACTACATGCTTGCCCGCATTTAATGCTTGTGCTGCCAATGAATGATGCGAAGTATTAGGAGTAGTAATGACAACCAAATCAATATTTTTGTCATTAAATATTTCTTCGGAAGTACTTACAATTTCCGCCTGAGGATATTTCGTTTTAGCAGCGGTAACCTGGTCAGTTTTAGAGGCTCTTATTTTTACTAATTCCAAACCTTGAACCATTGTCAACACCGGAGCGTGAAATATTTGTCCACCTACGCCGAATCCTATTAAACCAACCTTTATAACTTTATCCATTTCTTATTTATTTAAATTAATAGTCAAGCATTCTTTTGATAAAACATTAGTCCATGCAACTTTATTCTTTCGCAGTCTCCCCTTCAGATTTTAAACGCTTAACACAATTGGCTAAAGCACGAAAGTTATGGTAAGGTCCTTTCCAAATGTGCCCCTTTAGAGCAGTTTCTTTTTCCGGTTCTTTATCCAGCCCTCCTTCATACCACTCCCCGTTTGCATGATCTATTAAGTATGTATTGATGTAATTCCATTGCCGTTTAAATTTGTCGTAATAGTGCATCGGATCTTTGGGATACATATCAGACATAAGTAATAAAGTATTTAAACCCTCTGCCTGAGCCCACCAGTTTTTAGTGTCTTTAATTATTGCAATGCTATCCCGTCCTTTGAAATAATACCCTTCATCATAAAAACCGCCAAGCTTTTTGTCCCATCCATTTCTTAATGCATGGTCAACCATTCTCTTACCAGTTTCCAAAGTTTGAACATCATTTTTAATTCCTAAGGCATGTGATGCTTCCAGCATCAGGTAAGCCGTTTCTATATCATGCCCGAATGAAACATGATCCAGGTTCCTATGTTGTAATATTGATGCTTCAGCAAAATCCCTGAAGGAAACAGGAGTCCAGTCAGGTTTGAAGAAAAGAATTAAATATCCTTTTTTGGAAGTAAGCTTATCTCTTACGAGGTAAAGCATTTCCTGTAGACGCTGCCGCACCAAATCATCAGGCCACACATGATAGAGTTCAGTAAGCGCTTCCAGCAAATGAATAGAAGAGTTCTGATCCTTGTAGCCAATGTCAGAAGTGGAAGGAATATCAGCATCTCTTACAACGGGTGTTCCATCTCTTTTTAAATGTTGGTAATAGCCTTTATAGATAGGGTCATGGCTATGTTCTTCCAACCACAAAAAAGCTTTCTTCACGAGGTTAAGTGCGCCGGTATCGCCGGACGCCTTATAATAGGCTGACAATGCATAAATACCAAATGCATTTCCATAAGCGTCCTTGGGCGCCTGTGGATTACTTTTGTCATTCCCTTGCCTGTCGACAAGGTTGTAAAAACCTCCATAACTTTTATCCCACATTACATCCCGCAAAAATTTAAAGCCAATCTTTGAGCATTCTAAATAATAAGGCACGCCAGGATATAGCTCTGAAGCTTTAGCTGTGGTCCATGTGTGCCTTGCCTGCGTAACGATGAATTTATCCTGCGGCCCGGTTGGCTTAAAGTCATACGTGAATGTAGAAAGAAAACCGCCGTACATTGTATCAACGCATTGCGGATACCATTTATTAAGCAGTTCTGCCTGGATGGACGTTTCCATTTGTTTGGCTAACTGCAGCCGCTCATCCATGTTGGATTTCTGTGCAATCAATTTTCCCAAAGGACAAATGAAAACCACAAATAAAAAAAATATAAAGCGAAATTTTTTCATATCATTTACATTAAACATTTTGTATCGATGCAGTGGCAATCTCATCATCTTCTTCAGACGATTGATGCCGATAACAGGAATAGATAGTCCTTTGCCCTTTCGGACTATATCATTTTAAATATAAAGAACCGATTTTTTTTCGGTAATTCCCGCCGGAAAATCCTTTTACAAAGTATATAATACTCTCAATAAGAATTGCGCTGGTCTCAACTAATCTATTAAATTATTTTCTCCAGCAGAGTGAAGCTTTTGGCAGCGTAAGAATAATGATAATTTGTCAACACAACTTAGTCTTATAAAACCTGGTTGCAATCTTACACAATTAGAAAAAAAAATACCTGGAGTACCTTTTTAACGTTATCACTTTTTATACTTCGAACACTATATGGCTCTTTCTCTTATACATGTCACTATTGCAATTAAGTCTTACCGCAATCTTCAATACTAAAAAGGGATTTATACCGTTTAGAGTTTATAAAAATATATTTAAGAGAATGATGACTTGAATGTGCAGCTTAACATAACGCTGCCATTTCTTTTTATATCCTCTTATACAAATCTATTTATCCTGATGAAGAAAGAAAATTTTTTAATTAAGACGACAACACATCTACCCGCTAATGCTCAAATTCTTTTGGAAGGCCAATTAATAATAAAAAATGCTGTCATTATCAAGAAAGAACTTTTATCGGCACTGGCCAACTCACAGAATTTAGAACTCATCTTAAGAAATGTCACCAAGGCTGATATGGCTTTTTTGCAACTCCTGGTTGCTTTACAAAAAAGCACTGCAAATCTTGAAAAGAATCTTTCATTTGATATAGAACCGACTGATTACATGAAATCAATTATTGATTATAGCGGCCTGCGGGAAAACCTGGCAATCGGCTTCCAAGCGTAAATTATGGAATACACCAACACCATTTTGATTGTAGACGATTCAGAATTGATTTTAAAAGTCCTTGGATTTGTTATAAAGAAAGCAGGATATGAAGTTTTATCTGCCTGTGATGGAAAAGATGCTCTTGACTTATTTGACGGAAGGGATATCGATTTGGTTTTTACAGATCTAAATATGCCAAATATGGATGGAGCAGAGCTTATCGGGCAAATAAGATTAAAAGAAGACTACCAGTACATGCCTGCTGTTTTATTTATCCCTGATAATGAAAAAGGAAGAAAAGAAATTATGGAAACTTCAGGAGCAACTATGCTTCTTGACAAAAATAATATTAGGGAAAAAATTATACCTACAATACAAAATCTTTTAAGCTAGTGGAATTGCTCCAGTTAAAATACCAGGAAGAGGCTAAAGAACTTATAGAGGTAATGGAAAAATCTTTGTTATCTATAGAAAATAATCTTGATGACCCTGCTTTGATAGAAGAAGTTTTCCGGAGTATGCATACCCTGAAAGGGAATAGCTCCATGTTTGGTTTTAAATTAATAGCAGATTTCACCCACCACCTGGAGTCGGTATACGATTTGATCCGAAGTGGCGAAATAAAAATATCCCGGCAAATACTTAATACCAGTTTTTCAGCACTCGATCATTTGTCGTTACTGGTAAAAAATGATTCGATATTAAATGAGAAGGAAAAAAAGATACATAAAGATTGTTCTGAAAAGGTGATTGAAATAATTAACAGCACCAGTAAGAAAATATCAGATAATCATGATGTCAGCCCTCTTCATGATAATTCAATATCCACTGAAAAAGAATTGAAAACTTATTATATAAATTTTAGTCCTGCTAAAAACTTTTTCCTGAATGGCAGCAATCCTTTAAGCATCATTAATGAGTTGCATCAATTTGGTGAATGTAAGGTGAAGGCAATAATTGATGATATTCCAGTACTTGCAAATTACGAGGTAGATAATTGTTACACTTCATGGAATATTTTTCTAACAACTGATAAAGACTTAAAATCTATCCGCGAAATATTTGAATTCGTTGAACATAGATGCAAGCTTGAAATCGGGAAAATTACCAAAAACGATCTTATTATTGGCTCTTCCTCACAAGCTGATAATTTATTTGAAACGAACAATCCAGATACTAAAGAAGATAATAGTTCATTGCCTTCAAAAATTAAAGACCTCCAAAACCAGATTAGTAAAAAACATATTATTTCAAGCATCCGGGTTCCTTCAGAAAGATTGGATAACCTAATGAATCTTGTAAGTGAGTTAATGACTTTACAGGCAAAATTGGGAACACTTACTGAACAAAACCCACAGCCAGAGTTGCTTGGTGTATCTGAAAGCCTGGAGAAAATATCTACACGCTTACGGGATAATGCTTTCAGTATGTGCCTGGTTCCTCTGGAAAATATGGTGACTCCTTTTCACAGACTTGTGAGGGATTTGGCCTCGGAACTAAATAAGGAAATTGATTTTGTTACAGAAGGAACTGAAACCGAGCTTGATAAAAATATAATGGAAGGTTTATCAGATCCCATAATGCACTTATTAAGAAACAGCATTGATCACGGAATTGAAGAACCACAGGTAAGAATACAATCAGGAAAACGAGGGAAAGGTAAAATTTTATTTAAAGCTTATTGTGCAGGCACAAATGTATATATAGAAATTCAGGACGATGGCAAAGGAATGGACCCAGAAAAAATAAGAAGGAAAGCTATAGCCAAAGGCATAATAGGAGAAGACGAAAATTTGAACGATAAAGAAATTTTGAACCTGATTTTCCTGCCCGGCTTTTCAACAGCAGACCACGTAAGCGAAATATCCGGTAGAGGAGTAGGAATGGATGTGGTAAAAAGAAAAATAGCAGATATACGCGGGCAGATAAAAATAAGTTCCGCTGTAAACGTTGGCACCAATATTACCATCAAACTTCCTATCACAATTTCAATAATAGATGGGCTCCTTGTAAAAATCAACGACGCTGATTATGTTATTCCACTTTCTTCTGTAGAAAGATGCTACGAGGTACCACGCACCGGGCAGTTGAACAGGTTTAATAATTTAATGGTGCTGGATGGTGAGCAAATACCCTTTATAAGTTTAAGCGAAGAGTTTGACGCAAAAGAAAATCTTGCTTCATCAAAGGAAGTTGTAATCATTTATTACGAAGAAAAAAAAGTGGGATTAATTGTGGACTGTGTTGTAGGAAAATTTCAGGCAGTGCTGAAACCACTGGGGAAATACTTTTTACAAATGGATAATATTTCCGGGGCTACCATATTGGGAAACGGCAAAATAGCCCTGGTGCTTGATACTAATATTGTACTAGAACAATTTTTGAACAAAAAAAGTGTTTACACATGTTAATGATACAACAAACAGCGTCATACCTGACATTTAAACTTGATAGCGAGATTTTTGCAATTAATGTAAGTAAGGTTCTTGAGATTTTAGAAGTAAAGCCTATTACTAAAATTCCAAAATCCCCTTCTTTTATGAAAGGCGTTATAAATCTTCGGGGAAACATTCTGCCTGTTATTGACACCCGTGAGAAGTTTTGTATGCCCGGAAAAGACTTTACCATTGATACCTGCATTATAGTACTGAATATAAATGCGGGGAATGATTCATTATTAGTGGGTGCCATTGTTGATTCAGTACAAAAAGTGATAGACATCCCAGAGGATGCTATTCAGCCTTCCGCAAGTATTGGCGCTATTTACAGGGAGGATTTTATTAATGGAATAGGAAAAGCAGACGAAGATTTTATAATGATCCTGAATATTGATAAAGTATTTTCCGCTGAAGAGATTGCAGTAATGGAGGTGAACAACTAACATTTTTTAAAACCAAAAAATACCACACAACTCAAAAAAGGACTTACACACATCCAATTAATAAATTTAAATGAAAAACCTTAAAGTCTCCACCAAGCTCCTAATCCTTGTGGTCATCATGTCCTTGATAATTGTCGTGATAGGAATCTACGGTGAGCGAAATTTGAATAATGTAAATAATTCTGTCGAGACCGTTTATAAAGAAAGTGTAATCCCAATGTCTGAGCTGAAAATAATTTCGGATATGTACGCAGTGGACATTGTGGATGTTACACATAAAATGAGGAACGGAAATATAAGTTTGGAGGCAGGCAAAAAAAGCATAAGGAATGCTAAAGAAGAAATAGACCGCAACTGGAAAGCATATACAACAACCTATTGGCAGGCAAATGAAAAAGTCCTTGTGATTGATGCAAAGAAATCAATGGATAATGCTAACGAGTCCATCGAATCCCTTGAGCGGATTATTGAAAATAAGGATATTGATGGCCTTAACAATTACACTAAAAATGAATTATATTCCAAAATAGATCCAGTCACTTCAAAGATAAAAGAGCTCATGGATGTGCAATTGAAAGTGGCGCAGGATGAGCATGCCCAGTCAAATTTAATTTATACAGAAGCGCGTAATAATTCCTACATTTTGATTGTAGCAGGCATAATTCTAGGTCTTAGCATATCATTTTTCATCATCAGGAATATAACCAATATTGTTACCAAGCTTAAAGAGTTAATTTCATTTGTACAGGCAGCATCCGACAATATTTCTGCTGCAAGTACACAGATGAATTCGTCATCACAACAAATGTCAGAGGGCGCCACAGAGCAGGCAGCTTCCGCCGAAGAGGTTTCTTCATCTATGGAACAAATTGCATCAAGTATTCAACAAAATACCGATAATGCTTTGCAAACAGAAAAAATTGCCATTAAGGTTGCTGAAGATATTGTGGAAGGAAATAAAGCGGTAAACCATACGGTACAATCCATGAAAGAGATTGCTGATCGCATTTCGGTAATCGGTGATATTGCACGGCAAACAAATCTATTGGCATTAAATGCAGCCGTTGAAGCGGCCCGTGCAGGAGACTACGGAAAGGGATTTGCGGTTGTTGCTTCAGAAGTACGCAAACTTGCAGAACGCTCCCAGATAGCTGCACTGGAAATTAATAATCTTTCGAAGGCCGGTGTAATGGTGGCCGAAAAATCAGGAAAACTCCTAGAAGCAATTGTTCCGGAAATCCAAAGAACTTCCAAACTGGTGCAGGAAATAAGTCTTTCAAGTATTGAACAAAATACAGGGGCTAATGAGATTAACAAAGCCATCCAGCAATTGAACCAGGTGATACAACAAAATGCAGCAAGTTCTGAAGAAATGGCGGCAAGTTCTGAAGAACTGGCAAGCCAGGCAGAGCAATTGAAAGAGGTAATAACCTTCGACATTGGCAGCGATATAAAATCTAAAGTAAAAGCCAGGGGCATCCCGGTAAATATGCCCCGCCACAATCATATCACCAAAAGTGCTCCCTTGGCTAAAAAATCAAAATCGGGATATGTCAATGGATACGGCGGTATAAGCATCAACATGAATGGCAAGGACACTCTCGATGACAGTTATGAAAGGTTCTAAAATCAATTCCTATACATCTACCTAATAATTTACCAATGATCAAAGACATTAAAATTTCAACCAAGCTCTATATCCTGGTATTCCTTACCTCTTTTATAATACTAGCGATTGGCATCTATGGACTTAATAATCTAAGTATAGTAAATAAGGCTTTGGAAAGTGTTTATAAAGACCGGGTAATTCCCTTAAAGCAATTGAAGGTGATCTCCGATATGTATGCGGTTAATATAGTAGATGCTACGCATAAAATGAGGAATCACAACTTAGATTTTAAAGAAGGAAAGAGAAATATAAAAAAAGCAAAAGCTGCAATTGAAAGTAATTGGAAATCTTATATAGCAAGCCAAATTGACGTTGAAGAAAAAAAAACGGCTGATGAAATAAATGAACTGATGAAAAATTCGGAGGAATCTGTTGCATCACTGGAATCAATTATTGAAAATGAAGACAGCGTAGCTTTAGCCAGGTTTGCAATTACGGAACTATATCCGCAGATTGAACCAATAACAAATAAGATAAATGAATTAATAGATGTTCAGCTCCTGGTAGCAGACCGAGAATATAACAACGGGGACAAGATTTATCATAAGGCCAGGTTAGATTGTTATATACTTATAATTATTGGGGTTCTCACTGCCCTGGTTATTTCAATAGTGATTGTAACAGGAATCCACAAGGCAATAAAGAATGCTTCTTCAGTCGTTTCAAAACTCTCAGAAGGCGATCTTACTGTCGAAATTGATGCTACGGGCAAAGATGAGATTGGAATCCTTTTAAATGATTTGAAAAAAATGCTTTCAAAATTTAAAAATGTAATTTCTTATGTGAATTCAGCATCAAATAACATTGTATCTGCCAGCCAGGAACTAAGTTCTTCTTCGCAGCTAATGAGCGAGGGAGCCACCGAGCAAGCCGCAGCAACAGAACAAGTTTCGTCTTCAATGGAAGAGATGGTTGCCAATGTTCAACACAATACCGAGAATGCACAACAAACCGAGAAGATTGCCTTGAAAGCCTCGGAGGATGCTTTGGAAGGTAGTGTTGCCGTAAACCAGGCAGGAGTTTCGATGAAATCTATAGCCAATAAAATTACTGTCATCAGTGATATCGCCAGGCAAACAAACATCCTTGCGTTAAATGCCGCAGTGGAAGCAGCACGCGCCGGCGAGCAAGGAAAAGGATTTGCTGTTGTGGCGGCGGAAGTGAGAAAGCTTGCCGAAAAGTCTCAACTGGCGGCAATTGAAATAAATGACCTTTCACAATCAAGTCTCAACATAGCCGAAAAATCAGGAAAGCTTTTGGAACAAATGGTTCCCAACATTCAACATACAGCTAAGCTGGTAGAGGAAATCAGCGCCTCGAGCATGGAGCAGAATTTAGGAGCAGGACAAATTAATAATGCATTGCAGCAATTAAACCAGGTTACTCAACAGAATGCCGC
>JBKJRY010000147.1:0-15761 GCA_046593045.1 Chitinophagaceae bacterium
CTTACTGGGTTCTATGATTGATTCCAATATGTCTTTACCGGAAAACCGGGTACCCAATTGAGTTAAATCAGGGCCGACAGAACCTCCTTCTCCCCCTATACTATGGCACGAAACACAAAGGGATGCCTTAAACATTGCTCTACCCTGGTCAAAATCTCTGCCCGTTAAATTTTGTACTAAAGGAACGGCTTCTTCCATGGTCCAATCCTGCCCGGGGCCTTTTGGTCTTATACTATTATCCGCTAAATGAATTCCACGATCATTAAGTAAGGCGCTTCCGGAAATACTATCATAATGCGCAAATTGTTCTTTAGGCACATTAGCCAAAGCCATCTTCCTCGCTGAATTAATATATCCAATGTAGCTGTTGCCTCCCTTTAGGCCAAGGAAACTATAAAAATATTTAAAATATTTTTCTCTCAATTCAGGTGTCCAGCCAATTTTATCTGAACTCAATACAGTAGCGAGATATATCTGTTGTGCCGGTGGCTGATGCGCCAGCATATTAGCCACATCCAGGCCATATTGCTGATTACGCAAAATAAGGTCTGAAGATTGAGTAGCTGTTTTTTGATAAGAAGTATCATCTTTTGAAATATCCATTAAAGCAAGCGTTTTATCTGCCGCCTGCGGGTCTCCGATAAATACAAGAATCTTGCTAAGCGACCGGTTTAATTCGTTGGCTCCAGCCGGATACTTAGGTCCCAGGTACGAAATTAACTGCGCACTTTGAACTGAGTTCGGTTTTCCCATACGGAAAAGCGTTAATTCAATTGCCCGTAAAAAATCTATTTGCTGAGATTCAGATAATGTTTCATAATTGACGCCCATTAATGCATTTAAAATTCCGTCTTTTGCATCTTTATTGCCATTTCGTGCCAAAGCTATCATTGCCTGCGTTAGGGTAACCGGATCTTTTTCAGCTAATGCTTTTGCCTGCCATTGGCCTACCGGCTGGTGCTCTACTGCAATACGGGCAGCGTACCTTATGAACCGATCGTTATCTTTTAAGTAAGGCCACGAGATGGTAACTGCTGAAGTATCCGGTTTCCCCTGAAATTCTTCCAGTTGCTTTCTGATCTTCCTGGCTTGTACTACTTCATCTGATTCATTGGATGGTGGCAATGGATCATTTTTCAGGGTATTATCTCCATAATAAACCCGGTAAAGATCCGACTCAATTCTGCGTCCTCCTGTAAGAAAATACAGGGTGCCATCCGGCCCTATTGCTCCATCAGTCAATGGCAGGGGTGAACCGGAAATAAATTCTTCAGCTTTGCCTGTGTAGGATGAACCCTCTGGAAGCAGTTCAAAATGATACATGATACCATAGCTCCAATCAAAGGTGAATATTCCCCTGCGATATTTTTCCGGGAAACGGGCATTGATACCACTCATGACGTTGGTAGGAGATCCCTGGCCTACATTTATCACTGGAGGTAAATTGTCAGGATAGGCGGGAGACCATTTTTCATTATTTTCCCTGTATCCATACTCGCTTCCACTCGTTACATGATTTATCCGGATTGGCCTGTACCAGGGTAAGCCCATATCCCACTCCATATCAGAATCAAAAGTAAATAGTTCACCATCTTCGTTAAAGGCCATGTCAAAAGGATTCCGATAACCTGAGCTAATTAACTCCCAATTACTCCCGGCGGAATCAGTCTTTGCAATCCAGCCTCCCGGTGGCTCTTGATCATTTCCAAATCCATTGGGATCTAATAGCAATGGCAATAAATTATCCACTTTCCAGGTATCAGGTAGCCTATAATTATCCATCGGTGGTAAATTGGTAAAATTTCCTGCAATTACATAGATGGATTTTTTATCAGGAGACAATACCGCATTATGCGGCCCGTGTTCTCCCTGGCCTTCAAATCGTTTTAACAAAGTAATTTTATCGAACTGATCGTCGCCATTAGTGTCCTGAACGCGGTAAAGTCCGCTTGGCCTGGTAAGGCTATCTGCTTCACCTTCATCGTTCACTGTAACATAAAGGCTGTTAAATGCATATAGCAACCCGTGGGCAAGTCCCATTTTTACCTTTGCTTTGGAGGTATCTCCCGGCATCTTAATATCCAGCTTTTCTACCATCACCTTTGATTTGGCTGTATCATAGCCAACCGGAGGGATGGTAATACGGTACAAATAACCATATTGATCAGACGCGATCATTCGTCCTTTATCATCAAAAGTCATGGCTACCCATGAACCCTGGTCATTCTCGCCGGGACTATACAAATGCTCCGCGTGAAAGCCGTACGGCAACTTTAGCTTCGCAATCTTAGGATCTGCATTTTTGTTGTCTTTACCAGGTTGATTGCAAGAAGTTCCTAAAATAATAAAGATCGAAAACACAAGCAGTAAGTTCATAGGTTTATTCATGGACATGTTCATATAAAAAAAAATTTAATAGTGCGATGTAATATAAAAGCTAAACTAAGTTTTGTCAATTTTAAATCTTTGTACTTTATCAACAATTTAAAGGGTGACTTCCTTCCAACAAGGCATTGAGCAGTTTGTTATTGCTTTGCATGGTATGGTCAATGAATAAATTCTGAGAGAAACCATAATAGATTATTTACCCTCATTAAAAAAAACATATAGCCCGTCTTTACCCGCTACAATAATATCCTTCCAGCCCGTGTTATGTAAGTCTGCAATAGAAAAAAATATTCCTGTACCTTTTCCAACTCCCACAGCGCCATAACTAATTACATTTTTGGTAAACGATTCACCATTCCATTTAAAATAGCAGAGTTCAAGTGGGTCGTTACTTCCAGGATCTCTTCCATTATGAGCACGGTAACGCTTGCCGGTTATTAATTCCATCTGTTCGTCATTATCAATATCTGCCCATTCCATGGTATGATATTGTGAATGGAAAGGATCAATGGCATGCGTGATAAATTTAATCACCTTTCCTTCGCGCTTTTGTTCGTACCAATATAGTCCATACGAATGACCATGGCCTGCTATCAGATCGTTTAATCCATCGTGATTAACATCTACCACGATAACGGGAACACTTGCATCCTCACCTAAGTTGAAATCAGCATGATGCTGCCAGGGTTTATGCTCACGATCATCAGGAGCTTCAAGCCAGCCATCTGCAACTATAAAATCTCCGCGTCCATCACCATTTATATCCCCAAAACCTAATCCATGCCCTTGTGTTTCCGCTATCTGTGTTTTTGAAAACTGGCTGGTAACTTTCTTGTTTTTATCGCGTATCAGAGAATAATAAGCTAACGGCTGGCCAGGCGTATTGGGAACAATTTCATCAAATCCATCCCCGTCTACATCCCACGCACGTGTACTCTCTATATTTCCGGTTGTTGCAATATCATGCAACTGCCATTGCTTATCATTTCCCGGATTTTCGCGCCATTGCAATGTTTTACCAAACCATCCGCCTGTAATAACATCGGTTTTACCATCGCCATTAACATCAAGCGGTATAGCAGAAAAGTCATCAAAATATTCATCAACTCTTTCTACCTGGCCCATGAAGTGCCGCTTCAGGAATTCAGGTGCTTCATACCAGTAGCTCCCGGAAACAATATCTAAGAAATGATCTCCATTCACATCAAAAACTGCAACGGATTCATCGCTTTCAGCTGCGATCATTTGCTTCTTAAATTTTAGCTGGGAAAATCCCTGGAAGGGCAACAAGGAAAAAATGTAAAGCCCCAAAAAAAATAACATAAATCTGCTCATTGATTTTGTGGTTCAAGTAGGGTTTTATGCTTTAACCCTTGTTAATTTATATGGATATACTTTACCCGATACCCATTGGGCTACGTAAATATCGCGTCAATCGTTAGCATCTCCTTACCGTCCATTGTTGCTTTATAGACCTGGCGTTTCATTGATCATTTTTAAACAGAAGATATAAAACCGGGTTGAGTTCCGATTTTACGCTCTTCATTTGGAGAGGCATCCAATTTTACTCAAAAAGACAACAACAATTAATATCCCGGAAGTTCCACTAACTTGTCGTTCTTGTTCAACTCGTTCCTGGTGATAGGAAAGAAATATGCCTTATTATCCCATTTCCCAGGTCTAATCACAATGGGCGTAACGGTTGGAATAGTGGACGTGGTATGATCTGGCTTAAGTTCATATACAATTTGAACTCCGTGAACGTCATGGTAAGCCTGCGGACCAATCATCCACCTGCGAACATCAAAAAATCTTTGATCTTCATATGCCATTTCAATACGTCGTTCATTACGGTAATCAGCAAGTAAAGTTGCTCCGGTAGAGGTAACATCAGGCATAAATGCTCTTTTCCTGATCAGGTTGATATAAGTTTGAGCTTCTCCGTCCTGACCCAACTGAATGCAGGCCTCCGCATAATTCAAGAGAATCTCGCCGTACCGGATCCAACGTAGGGTCAAATCCTGATTGGACTTCTGGATATCATTCGATTTATTTAAAAATTTAAGCATAGTAGCTCCACTTTCATTTCCATTCCATGAATTGGCTATGCTGTTTCGTGTATCAAGCCCATATACCAGGTACATTTGATTGGTACTATTGTCCCATTTTTGCCATGTACCAAACTGGGCAACTCCTATAGGATCGTAGATTGTTAAATCGGCGGGGCGCTGCCTGTATTTATTTCCTTCAAAAAGGACCGTTGCATACAAACGAGGGTCACGATTACTATATGGTTGCGCAGCTTCAGCAGGAATACTCCTGCTAAAATGGCTTCCATCGGCCATGTCATAGGCATCAACTAATTCATTAATTGCCCCTACGCCACCATTTCCATACCAGCCATTGGGAGCAATGACCCATCCATTAAATCCCCCTCCTGTTGAAGCGGAACTATATTTAACAAAAATGTCTTCTACGCTCTTTGTTGATGTAAAAAGATCGCCATAATTCTGCGTAGCCTCACTGGCAGAAGCAGGATTCGGCTTATATAAGCTATATAATCCCAGATCTATTACAGCTTTGGCAGCGTCTTTGGCAGCTTGCCAGCGTGCTACGGGATCACCATCTGTGTAGCCTAATAATTCCGGATGCGAATAGCCATTAGTTACACTGCCGTTTTTCTGCGGATTATGTAAATCGCTGGCAGCATACAGTAATACTCTTGCTTTCAATGCCAGTGCGGCACCTTTAGTGGCCCGGCCATCATTATCTCCACTTTCAACAATTGGTAACAAGTTGGCAGCCGAGTCTAAATCGTCCACAACAAATTTTATACAATCCGCATAAGAACTTTGTACTATTTTAAAAGAATCATTCAACCCATACACATTTTTAATGATGGGCACCCCACCATAGTAGTTAGTCAACCTAAAGTAAAAGTAAGCCCTTAGAAAATGAACTTCGCCTATCATTCTATCTTTTAGCGTCACTCCATCTATCAGGGTGTTACCAAACGAGGATGCCGAAATATTTTCTATAGCAACGTTACAGTGCCTGATAGCACTATATGCACCACTCCAGTCCCCATACTCTCCATCGTCCTGGGTTATAATCATATTATTAAAATTAAGCCCATCCGCATCGCGGCTTCTTGCTTCATCTACATTTCCGGAATTCATTGCAATACCTGCGGGAATTTCATTGTAAATGCCATTAATAAACGTTGCCGTTAATGAAGGATCGGTCCATTCTGCCGTGCTGGAAAATTCCGTTAGGGAATCTTTATTAAGGAAATCTTTATTGCATGAACCTATGACAAGGGCCAATAAAAATATCATAAAAATATTTACTAAATTTTTCATTTCATTAAATTTTTAAAAGGTTGCTGTCAAACCGAAAGAATATGTTTTGTTCAGTGGATACACCTGGCTGTTAACCCAAATGGATCCATTAGCAGTATTGGGGGATTCGGGATCAAAATCCTTTAAGCCGGTTAGCGTTAATATATTTAACCCGGTGGCATATACCCTGAAGGCGTCTAATCCAACTTTTTTAGTAAGTTTTTGAGGGAGATTATAACCGATCTGAACGTTTTTGAGCCTCATATAATCACTGTTTCTAATCCAATAAGTGTTATTAGGCCAACCGTCTGCCATCCAATATTGTGAAGTACGATTCCATGCTCTTGGTTTTTTCGCATCTATATTATCGGGGGTCCAGCGCCCCACTACGTTGTCCATTCTAAAATTACCGGCCTCACCTGAAAACTCAGTATAGGCTCTTTCAGCGCCAGTGGCGCCTTGTAGTAGTACCGATAGATCAAAAGCCTTGTATTCAAGGCTTATACTTAGGCCGCCGGTAAAAGTTGGTACATCAGTCTTATCGTCCCTCACCCTGTCTAAACCATCGATTTGTCCATCATTATTAACATCCTTAAATATGATATCTCCCGGCTGTGCTCCGGCCCAGTGAGGATATTTATCCACTGCTGCCTGATCTCTAAAAATACCTATGGCCTGGTAATACAAATTGGCGCTCATCGGGTGCCCTGTTGTTTTTTGATAATCAGGAATACCGGGTGTTTCATCCCAGTTTAAAATCTTATTTTTTGCATAAGAACCATTCACTGACACTGCGTAAGTAAATTCGCCTGCTCTATTTTGATATCCTACTTCATATTCAAATCCTTTATTTGATACTTTCGCAAAATTTTGCTGGGGCAAACTTAAACCTGCAGTACCAGGTACCGATGCATTTTTCCACCACAAGATATTAGAGCGAACATTATAAAAGTAGTCAGCAGATACGCTAAGCTTACCATTCAACATTTTTGCATCAAAACCAATATTAGACTGGTTTGCCACCTCCCACGTAATATTAGGATTTGGGGTCCGAACCTGGCTGGTAGTATTTGCTACTGTGTTTTGATTAAAAGTGTAAGTTCCATTGTAGCCAAAATTTGCAGCAAATTGATATGGCGCTATTCGATCATTACCCGTTTGCCCCCATGAGCCTCTTATTTTTAAGTCATTGATAAAATGAACATTTTGTTTCCAAAATTTTTCTTCAGATACCCTCCAGCCCAATGAAATTCCGGGGAAGAAACCGAATTGTGACCCGGGCGGGAAAACGTAAGAACCATCTTCCCTAAAAACAAATTCAGCCAGATATTTACCCTCGTAATCATAATTGAGACGTCCAAAATAACTTAAACGGGCATCCTGGGTGGCTGACCCTCCGTTATCTTTTAGAGAATTACCACCTGCAAATAACTGATCAATTGCTGTAGAGGTAAAATATCGGCGAAAGGCATTAAAATTCATTGATACTCCTGAAATACGTTCTGTACCAAGCAATACCTTAATATTATGCTTGTCGCTTATGCTATGCTGGTAATTGATCAATGCCCTTAGCGTAGAACTATTGCCATCATTAAACGCCTGCCACAATTGTGCATCACTAACGCCTCTCTCACCTTTTACGAGCACAGGAGTATTTGTTGCATCATACGTTAGTCCATCCCATGTATACACATACCACGGCTTTTCAAATTGTTTATGATTCAGAATATCCTTATCATAACTCGCGGTTCCACTAATTGATAAGCCATTTACCCATGGAATTGTAATATCTAACTTAATGTTACTTTGCACCAAATACGTTTTATCCAAAAGATACCCTGTAGCACTGGTAGTGGTAAGAACTGGATTTTGCCCGTACTCAACATCGGGGCCGGGAAGTCCGTTAGGCCAGAAGGCAGGTAAATAAGGATACTGCCTGTTTAGGGCCCACCATGTATTTAAAGCGCCTCCTCCGATACCCGTTCCGGGATAATGTGCACTTTGCTGGCCTCCGGCCACATCAATATTTAAATGAATATTTTTAGAAATACTGGCATCTAAATTACTTCTGAAGTTAACCTGTGAATAATAATTGGCACTGTGATAAAAGATTCCATCCTCATAAGTAGTACCACCTGAAACAAAATATTTTATGCGATCCGACCCGCCGCTTAGCGAAATATTAGCGTATTGTTGAATAGACCACGGCTTAATTACCGCTTTAAACCAATCAGTACTTGGATGTCCCCATGGATCAGAACCATCCCTGTATTTTTGAATATCATCTGCTGTATATTTTGCAGGTTGGCCCTGGTACAACTTGATATCGTTGATCATTTCCGCATAACCTGCCGCATCAGCCATTTTAGGTAGTACTGTGGGTTGATTCCATCCCTGGCTTAGATTCACCTGGATTTGCGGCACCCCTGATTTTCCACGTTTTGTGGTAACCAATATAACACCATTTGCTGCTTCAGAACCATAAATTGCAGCAGATGCGTCTTTTAAAACGGTAATTGACTCAATGCTCGCGGGGTCTATGCGATCCAAACCGCGGTTTTGAATACCATCAACAATAATAAGTGGAGAATTATCACCTAAAGTATTGACTCCTCTTATTCTAAGTAGGGAGCCATCATTACCGGGCTCGCCCGTCCTGGAAACCACAACCAGGCCTGGCAAACGCCCAACCAGGGAATTTGAAATATTCGGGGCAGGCGATTTTCTTATCTCGTTTCCACTTACTGATGCAACGGCACCTGTAAGAGTTGCTTTTTTCTGTGTTCCATAACCTACCACCACTACTTCGCTTAAGGCCGATGCTGTTGAAACCATAAGTATGTTTCCAACACTTTTTTCATTGGTTACTTTTACTTGATTTTCTTCATAACCAACAAATGAAAAAACAAGCGTAGCTCCTTTATTAACCTGGATAGTAAACTTACCATCCCCATCTGTTGTAGTTCCGGCAGAACTGCCATTTACATTTACAGATACTCCTGCTAATGGCTCATTCTTTTCGGACGAGACGTTACCATTAACAGATATCTTTTGTTGGGCAAATGAATAAATGGATGACAGAAGAGAAAAGAAAATTAAGCAGACCTTAATTTTTAAATGAAAATAAGCAATTCGTTTTTTAAGCATGGCAATTAGGTTTTTGTTTTGATTAAAATAATTCTTGAGAAGAATTATAAAAGCAATTTCGTAAATGGAAGAATTTTGCACAAAGTAGAAAATAATTTTTCGTCAACTGCCCTGACTTGTCCTGAAACAGGAATATTTATTTTCGATGTAATTACTCTTTTTACTATGCTGACATAGATTATTTAGTTAACCAAAATAAATTACCAGCAAGCCGGATAACAGGTTTATAAACTTTACATTCGCATATCAATTGCAGTAGAATGAAGACCTTCTAACTATTACGGAAAATTGATTTTTATTTTGGATATGTGTGTGTATCCGGCTCATTCCCTTATTGTGAAGAAAAGATTGTTACCCTTCAATTCGGGAAGGAGCATAACTGAAACTTTAACTAACAGCATGATATGCGGGATGGGCTTTAAACCAGGTAATCTGCCTTTTTGCAAAATGCCTGGTGTTTTTTTTAATAAGGTCAACTGCATCATCTAAGGAGATTTTTCCATCAATATATTCAAACAATTCCCTGTAACCAACCGTGTGCAATGCATTCAAATGCCTGTATGGAAATAAAGACACTGCTTCTTTCAATAAACCATCCTGCATCATTTCGTCTACCCTTTGATTTATTCTTTTATACAAAATATCTCTCGGAATTTCAAGATTGATATTTTTTATATCGAAATCTCTTTTCACTTTTTTACCAGATTGAAAACTAAGAATGGATTGACCGGTTGATAATTTTACTTCAAGAGCCCTCTGCATTCGCTGAGGGTTTTCCCGTTCACCTGTAGAGAAATATAATGGATCATTTTCCCGGATTTGTTCCTGCAGCCAATTCAACCCGTTATTTTCATATGCTTCATTTATCGTATTCCGTACTGCTTCGTTTACCGGCGGCACATCATCAAGTCCTTCGCAAAATGCTTTAATATACAGCCCGGTACCTCCGACTACTATGGCAACATCATTATTTTTAAAAATTTCTGTTGCTGCATTTAGCGCATACTCTTCGAAAATTTTTGCATTTACTTCGTCATGTATGGAATGGGAATTAATGAAATAATGATGAACAGATTCCAATTGTTCTTTGGAAGGTTTGGCTACTCCAATATTCAATTCCCTGAAGCACTGGCGGCTGTCTGCTGAAATTATTTCTGTATTATATTTTTGAGCAAGTTCAATCCCGAAGGGAGTTTTACCGGCTGCAGTGGCGCCTGATATAATAATACAGGTTTTATTTTTCATGGAAGTTTAATGGCGGTTCGCTTGTAAGCCGGAAAACGAATAATCACCCGCGAGGTTTTTTTATAACCAACAAACCGGTCAGTTCAAACGCTTAGACAATAGTATCGTCTGCATCAATTTCTTCGTCGGTATCTTCCTCAGGTTCGCTCTCCGTATTAGCTTCTCCTTCTTCATTGAACCCTTCAGGAAGCACCAAACTATTGATGTCATATTTCTCCTCTATTTCAGCAAGCTTTTCATTAATAAGGCCCTTGGTTCCATACTGGCTGGGGCCAATACCTTCGTTGCGGATACAAAGCGGATATATAAGTTTACGGTCTTCTTCTTTATTTACATTGATAAGTTCTACCTTGAAAATCCAGTTTTTATGAAAATCATACACGTAAATAAATTTCTGATTCGGCTCGCGAACCTCTGTGCCAACCAAAGCCTCGGCCATAATCAAAGGCTCTGCTTTATATTTCTTGTCGTACTTCTCAAGCGTAATTTCTTTACCCCGTTGCCAGTTATCATTGCTACGGAAGAAAGTGGCGCTGTGTTTATTGTCAAACTCAAAACATTTTAAAATAGTATTATGAAGATCAAAAAATGTTTGGGTATGTTTTATTATTACATCCCGGTACACGCTTTCATCATCCTCCCAATAAACTCTGAATTTTAATATAGGCATATCACGAAATTAAGGCTTACTCATGAATTTAATATTCAAAACTGGATGTAAAATACTTTCTTTTATTTTTTTTTAGAAATTCCAAATTCATTTGCTTTTTTCAGCATGTAATTAAATGCAGCATTATAATCATTTGGAATAATGCCATCCAGCATTGCTTCACGTACAGCATTTTTTATTTCCCCTACAACTCTTGATGGTGAGAGATTAAATTCCTTCATAATAATATCACCGGTAATAGGTGGCTGCCAGTTTCTTATCCTGTCGGTTTCCTCCACTTCTTTCAACCGCTGCGACACAAGATCAAAGTTGGTTAAATACCTTTGAACCTTCTGTTTGTTTTTAGAGGTTATGTCTGCTTTGCACAACGTCATCAGGTCATCAATATCGTCACCTGCATCAAAAAGCAGCCGGCGGATAGCCGAATCAGTTATACTGTCTTTTGTAAGGCTTATCGGCCTTAAATGAAGCTCGACCATCTTCCTTACGTACTTCATCTTTTCGTTCAATGGCAATTTAAGCTGAACAAATATTTTTGGCACCATCCTGCCACCCACTACTTCATGCCCGTGAAAGGTCCAGCCATGTCCGTCTTCAAATCTCTTAGTGACCGGTTTTGCAATATCATGCAAAATAGCGGCCCAGCGAAGCCAGATATGATTTGTATGTTGTGAAATATTATCGAGCACCTGCAGTGTGTGATAAAAATTATCTTTATGACCTTTACCATCTATATATTCTGCGCCAGCAAGCGCGACCATTTGAGGGAATATTATACTTAATAGACCGCCTTTATACAAAAGGTCAAAACCTATCGAAGGTTTTTCGGTTAAAATAATTTTATTCAATTCATCAGTTATCCGCTCAGCACTTACAATCTTTATTCTATGGGCATTCCGTTTTATTGCCTCAAATGTTTCGGGTAAGATGGCAAAATTTAGCTGGGCGGCAAACCTGATAGCTCTCATCATCCGTAATGGATCATCAGAAAAAGTTGCGTCTGGTGGAAGAGGGGTTTTTAAAATTTTTTTTTCAATATCCCCAATGCCTCCTAACGGATCCAGCAGTTTTCCAAAATCATCTTTATTTAAGCTAATCGCAATTGTATTGATAGTAAAATCTCTTCTTGACCTGTCATCATCTAATGTTCCAGATTGCACCTCAGGCTTGCGACTGTTGTGATTATAACTTTCTCTACGTGCACCTACGAATTCTATTTCGAAAGGGGCTTCATCCCCGCCACTTTGCAAAGAAGGAGGGAAAGAGATACCAGAATGATCTTTATTTGAAAGTAATTTTATTTGGGCTGTGCCAAATGTTTTGAAAATATTCACCTGTGGCCTGGGATTGAAATTTTCGGCGGCCTTTTTGGCAAGTTGTATTCCATCTCCTACACACACAATGTCTGCGTCTTTCGTCGGGCGATGCATGAGCTTATCTCTTACAAAACCACCGATTACATATACAGGCATCGAAAGTTCTTCCGCAGCTTCAGCAATCTTTTTGAAAATAAAGAGTTCTTCACTATTACAACTAATATCCATCCGGCAAAAGTAAATGATAAAGACAGCCTTCCCAACTGCTCAAAGGATTCATGAAAATTCCATTTCTATTTCCGAAAAAGCGTGACATATCATTGCAGTTGTTTATATGGCATTAATGTTGACCAATATCACTTTTAATGCAGAACTTCGTTTCTTTAGAAGAAATATTGACAGATTGACAAGAAAAAAATATATGAACAGAGATTATTATTTAGGGAACCCGGAAGATGAAATGGAATTCATGCCTATTATTCCTTTAAACGAAGATGGAAGCGAAAACAATGACGATCAGGTGATTCCGGATGAAATACCCCTACTTCCCTTACGAAATACCGTTTTATTTCCAGGTGTAGTTATACCGATTACTGTTGGAAGGGATAAAAGCATCAAGGCAGTTACAGATGCCTATAAGACTGACAAATTGATAGGCGTGGTTTCTCAAAAAGATAGCCTGGTTGAAGAACCTGTTGTGAGTGACCTTGTTGACATTGGAACAGTAGCAAAAATCATTAAGCTCATTAAGATGCCTGATGGTGGTACAACAGTTATCATCCAGGGCAGAAAAAGATTTAAAATAGAAGAAATCACTTCGGATGATCCATACTTCAAAGCCAAGATCACTGTGCTCATAGAGGAGGAATTAAAAGATGATAATGATTTCGATGCAATGGTGTCATCCATAAAGGAACTTGCCGGACAGATAATCCAGTTATCGCCTAACCTGCCATCTGAAGCGACGATCATTTTACGAAATATTGAAAATCCTTCTTTCCTGATTCATTTTGTAAGCAGTAATCTTAACAGCACTTTACCCGAAAAACAAAAGTTGCTTGAGATTCATCACATAAAAGCGAGAGCAGAAGTGCTCCTTAATTTATTGCAAACAGAATTGCAATATGCAGAGTTAAAAAACAAAGTAACTAACAAAACCCGTGCGGAACTTGATAAGCAGCAGAAGGATTATTTCTTACAGCAACAGTTAAAGGCTATAAAAGAAGAATTAGGCGGGGATAACGTAGCCGAGGTGAAGGAAATGCAAAAAAAGGCCGAGGAAAAAAAATGGCCGGCTGCTGCAAAAGAAATGTTTAATAAAGGTGTCGAGAAGTTGGAAAGAATGCATCCTTCCACTCCAGATTATTCGGTTGTGTACAATCACCTCGACCTGATGCTTGACCTCCCATGGGAAGATTATACCAAAGACCAGTATGATTTTAAGAAAGCAAAAAAAATACTTGATCATGATCACTATGGGATGGAAAAAATAAAACAAAGGATACTTGAATACCTTGCGGTGCTTAAGTTGAAGGGCGATATGAAAAGTCCTATCCTTTGCTTCGTAGGACCTCCTGGTATAGGAAAGACTTCTTTAGGAAAAAGTATCGCGAGTGCTATCAACCGAAAATACGTAAGAGTAAGCCTTGGCGGCCTTCATGATGAAAGTGAAATACGCGGCCATCGCAAAACATACATAGGAGCTATGCCCGGTCGGATACTGCAATCCATAAGAAAAGTAAAATCATCAAACCCTGTAATGATTTTGGATGAAATAGATAAAGTTGGTACCGATTTTCGCGGCGATCCATCATCGGCATTGCTGGAGGTACTGGATCCCGAACAAAATAATAATTTCTATGATAATTATCTTGAACTTGAGTATGACTTAAGTAAGGTACTTTTTATTGCAACAGCTAATAATTTGCAAAACATTCAACCTGCTCTTCGTGACAGGCTTGAAATAATTGACCTAAGTGGTTATGCCATTGAAGAAAAAATAGAAATAGCAAAACGGCATCTCCTTCCCAAGCAGAAAGAAGCCCATGGATTAAAAGATGTATCGTTTAAAGTAAGCGATACCGTGCTTGAAAAAATAATTACAGATTTTACGAGGGAGAGTGGTGTACGTGAACTTGACAGGCAACTGGCCGCCATTATGCGAAATCTAGCGAGAACCTATGCTGAGAAAGGTGTTCTAAAGCCAACTGTAAGCATGAAAGATGTTGAAAGAATATTAGGCAGGTCAAAATATAATAACGAAATGTATAAAACGGCTAATATGCCCGGAGTAGCCGTTGGCCTTGCATGGACTTATGTGGGAGGCGACATTTTGTTTATAGAAACCACCACAAGTGATAATGGGAAGGGTGAATTAAAACTCACCGGCAACCTGGGAAATGTAATGAAGGAAAGCGCAACAACGGCTATGACTTATTTGCAGGCAAATGCAAAAAAGTATGGAATCGATCCTGAACTTTTTACCAAGAAAAACGTACACATTCACATACCTGAAGGCGCGGTTCCGAAGGATGGGCCAAGTGCTGGGATAACTTTAATGACAGCATTAGCTTCATCATTTACGGGTAGAAAGGTACGGCCCTACCTTGCAATGACAGGCGAAATTACATTGAGAGGACAAGTGTTACCTGTAGGTGGTATCAAGGAAAAAGTTCTTGCTGCAAAAAGATCAGGACTAAGAGAGTTGATTATGTGCGTTCAAAATGAAAAAGATGTAAATGAAATAAACCCCAATTTCATAAAAGGACTAAAAGTGAATTACGTAAAAACGATGCAGCAGGTACTTGACCTGGCCTTGGTATAATTCTTTTATGATTTTCAAAACCAAGGCATTTATAAATCCGTAGATGAAATTGTAAACAAAATCAACATGAGTTTTTCTTGTTGGTTGTTTTAAGGGTTAAAGAGATTCCCTCCTGATTCTTCAGGAGGGAATATTTTTGTAAGAAAGTCTTGTATATAAAAAGTGGTCTATTTTATTTCAAGAGTGAGCATGCAATCATTTTCAAGGTAGGCTTCCAGGACGTCGCCAACCATGCACTCACCGACTCCGGCAGGTGTACCGGTAAAAATCAAGTCACCGATATTCAGAGAAAAGTAGTTTGAAATATTTGAGATAATTTTGTCAACAGAGAAAATCATGGAATCAGAATTCCCCTTTTGTACAACTTCTTTATTTTTTGCGAAAGAGAAATTGATATTTTTCTTGCTCTGCCCTGCTGTAAGATCAATAAATTTCCCTACCGCCGCGGAGTTATCAAAAGCTTTAGCTTTTTCCCATGGCAGACCCTTTTCTTTCAATGCATTTTGAATATCACGGGCTGTAAAGTCTATACCTACCGTTATCCCATTATAATAATTCGGGGAATGCTTTTCCTGGATGTATTTTCCATTTTTGCTTATACGCACTACAAGCTCACACTCATAATTCAGCTCATTGGTAAACTCCGGATAATAGAACGGAGTATGATTCTGCACAAGCGCACTCTTGGGCTTCATGAAAATTACAGGCTCATCAGGAATCTCATTACCCATTTCTTTAGCATGATCCACATAATTTCTTCCGATACAAAATATTTTCATATTTAAGCAGCTTTAATAGGGTTTCACGAGATGGTAAGCGAAAATATAGAA
>JBKJRY010000198.1:0-5742 GCA_046593045.1 Chitinophagaceae bacterium
GGCCCCAATGTTTGCCGCCAGCTTCCTTCGGATTCGCAGTCACCCACGACACCCTTGCTCCTGGCTAATACTCCCTACTGTAAAGTGTATTCAGGACTTCCACCCCTATAGCTGATACACATGCCTGGCACACATAAAAAATGGCCGGGCATCGAGCCCGGCCATTTTTAACAAGAACTTCGCTGCTCGCTCTGTTCCTTCAATATTATTAATTGACAAAGTTTATTTTACACTCCCTTCTTGAATGCCCTTAGGATTTGTCATACTCACTACAAAAAAATAAATTATTTCATATCACCCATCATCATCTTTCCATTAGCATCCATCATGTGGCCATCTTTGTCAATCATCTCACCGTCTTTCATCATCATGGTTTTACCGTCTTTCATTACAACTTCACCGGAAGGCTTTACTTTACAACCATCAGTGCAGGTCGCAGTCTCAGTCATTTCCATAGTTTTACCATCTTTCATCATCATCATCTTACCATCTTTCATCATCATCATGCCATCTTTCATTTCCATGGGTGCGTTCATGGTTTCATTGCTCATCATGCTTGAAGAATCTGAACTCATGGTTTGATCGTTCATCATACTTGAAGAGTCTGAACTCATACTTTCATCTTTCGTGGTAGTGCTGCTATCGTTACAGGCAGCCATTGTAGCAGCCAAGGCGGCAATTGCAAATAATTTTTTCATGTGTTTTTATTTAGATTTTTTAATTGCGGCAAATCTATTTAAATTATATTGAACGGGCAACTTTAAAACCCATAAAAGCGGAAGTATCTGGCTTAGCTTTTGCCTCGCGAACTTGTGCTACAGAATATTAAGTGTAAATTAAAAGAGCTAAGCTCCTCATTCTACTGGGCATGGCTAAGGCTTAGCGCTATGTTACAAAACGCTAATGAACATTCTATATACCTGAACAAAAAATAGCAATAAAGGATCATCTATTTTGAAACCCACTACCAATAGCTGAAAAATATTGGTACCCTTACAACTTTATAAATTGTTTGTATTCTGTTACCGCACTATTTACTTTCATCGATAGCTGCCCCTGGCTGTCCTTTAGAGTGACATATAGCCTGATGCTAAGCTTTCTTGTACCTCGAACACCGATCAATTTTTAATAATGTCATTCTTTAGATGTGTAAAGCACAGGAAGCTATACGCAATACATTAGCCTCATTCCTGCACTATCCTGCGGGCTCCCGCCAGTATATAGGTTGGGCTTTTCAGAGAAGAGGGAACACTTCTACGCAGACTAAAAACGCTGGAGCGATATACAAAATTCAAAAATACCAGGAGCAACATTAGTTATTCGTAGCAACCTTAATTAATTAAAAAAATCCGGCTTCCCGTTTAGCGTAAATACACATAGGACCCTCTGAAACACCCGCTACTTATTTATTTTTTCTCATCCACATAGTATATATTTTTTTCATTGTTTTTGTCTTCTCTTCATCTTCGGCAACGGCATAACTCGTAAACATCATGACGCCTGTAGCAGAGGCTGAAGTTCCGTATTGTAAAACTTTTTCAAACGTTAATGCGTCAATCATGCCTGGATCGTTATAAGCCTGAACGATTGGCCAAACTTTTGGAAAAGTCCCTGGCTTGATATTCAACCTCTCGCAGAACCATTTTATATTTGCTGCGACCCATTCAGGTTTTTTGCCCATACGCCCGTGGTAAACCATAGGCGAAAAAACATCCACGATACCTCTCAGCATATCGTAATCAAGGCCAAGATTACGGATACGTGCGCCATTAAAATCAGTATCTGTCCACGGGCAGTGAAATACTCCCAGTAGGGCACCTGGTTTTTCTTCGGCGATGATCGTTTTAAAATCACGTACCCATCCCGCAATTACTGAACATCTCCAGGTTCTCCAGGCACTGTCATGATTTTTTAAAATCCATTTTGCCTTTGTCGTTCTGCTTTCTGCCGGTAACAGAATGCCGGAGGAGGATTGAAAATTTATGAGACAATGATCGCAAAAACACGTTTCGGGAAGAATAGGTACCGGATCTTCGAACTGGGCATGCCAATGAAGGTAATCCATCCATATACCATCAAGGTCAAATTTTCTTAATAGCTTTTTTAGTTTGTTAATCCTGTATTCTTTGAACCCCGGTTCTGTAGGGCATACACCCATGAACCATGCAGCCGGAGCTACTTTATTCCCATATTGATTAATTGCCCAGGCCTCGGGGTGTTCCTCCACATAATCTTTTCCGTTCAGCGTCGCAAATTCTGCAAACACCTTTATGCCCCCGGCCTTAGCCCGGCTCATTATATCTGCGGTTATCGCTTCGTCATGAATGAAGATGGCATTTACACCAAGCTGTTCCAATTGTATATGCTTTCTCCAAAAAGGTTCGGGACTGCCATATATACCACGCACTTCAATTGTTTTTTTCTCTAAAATATCATTGATGTTTTGATGAGTAGCAGTACAAGCGCAGAGCAGCAGTAATGGCAGTATCAGAATAGCCTCCGGCAGGTGCCCGGGAAGCAGCAACATCCTTATAAAAAAATTCTTTTCAAAGTTCATTTATCGATTTTATTTTCTTTCAATATAAGTTCTTTAAGGAACAGGAGCAATAATTTCAGTAGCAGATATCTTTTGTAACTCTCAAGTTCGACGGCTTTTTTTCTTTTCCATAAAAACTGCATTTTAAAGTTCTGAAATCATTTGAACTTTGACATGGTTTATTTAACATTATCCATTTTGGCGCAACATTGATGCATAACCTTATGCGCAGATTTTTTTACCTTTTAAACACTGCTCAATTTTCAACAAGCCATTCGTCAATTTTCAAAGCACAGTAAGCAATACGCATAACCTTCGCCTCATTTCGGAGTCTTCGTTGCCAGACAAGTGAGTGGAATAAACCCCGATGTTCAATACTGTTGAACCCCGGAGAACATTCACTCATAAATTTTACGGCTCTGATAATCCCATGAAAAGGGATAATTTACAATGTTCTCCAATTCGGTTTTGTAAGGACAAATTGCCAGGTTCCTATTCAATAAAATCCTTCAACTATGCACTTCGTGTGACAACAGGCTCATTAACCATCCGGAACAAACAACTTAATGTTTTAATCTTTAAACCCCACGGCCTCTCGCAAAAACTATCGGTCATTTCATTTCTACAATCTTCCTATCTTGCAATCAATAACTACACTCTATGATCCCTCTCGCTGATGATGATTCCGACAGGATACGTACGCCGTATGTAAACTATTTCTTCATTGCCATTAACATTTTTGCTTTCATTTATTACCAGCACCTGGGAAGCAATATTGATCTTACTTATAGCTATGCCACCATACCTGCGGAAATAATAAGCGGCCATGATATTGTGACTAACGCTACATATGTGCAGGATCCTGTAGGTGGTGGCAGTGTAAGGATTCCAGGCCTTGGCGTAACTCCTATCCCGGTTTGGCTTACCCTTATTACCTCCATGTTTATGCACGGTGGTATTGCGCACCTGCTGGGCAATATGCTTTACCTGTGGATATTCGGCGATAATCTTGAAGATAAAATGGGGCATGCACGGTATTTTTTTTTCTACCTTCTTTGCGGGATAATCGCTGCTCTTACCCACGTATTTTCTGATTATCTTTTTGGTGAGAATCATTTGATCCCGACCCTTGGCGCCTCCGGGGCGATATCGGGAGTAATGGGCGGCTATCTTTTGCTGTTTCCCACAAAGCGGGTAACGGTTTTATTCATCATCTTCTTTTTACGAGTGCCCGCTTTTATTGTATTGGGCTTGTGGATGTTGCTGCAGCTCGCGAATGGCACCGGTTACCTCGGAGGCAGCGAAGCCAGCGGTATTGCTTATGCGGCTCATATAGGTGGTTTCGTCGCAGGAATGTTTCTAATAAATAAATTTTTACCATCACGAAATCTGGCAGTTCTGAAAAGGAGATAGCCCTTTTCCAAATCCAAATAGTCCTGGGGAAGGAAATTAATCTTCCGAAATATAGCGAAATGACGCCCTACCTTGCACAGGTTATTCAGACCATTTATTTCACCAGCGACCGCTCCGGCGGCATATACAACAATGATATCTGGATGGCAAAACGCGAACCCACTCTCCCACCCGCCGTATGGTAATTTTTGTACCGAATCTTAATAAAATAGTGTTTACACCCCGTTGATATTGCTGACACTTTTCGTACTTTTCTACGTCCAATCCTTTAAAAACGTTCCTGCCTGCTCCAGAATACACAATAAAAAAATGAGAATCTCTCACCGTAATTGGTATATCTAAAACTATCCCTCCGGCATTAAATTTTCAAACCAATTAAATTTTATTTATGCAATATTCTAAAAAACATTTTTCGGGAATTGTCTTTTTTAGCAGGCACGTTTTTATTATGACCCTCTTCGTGTATGTTTTAACTTGTACAAGTTGCAACCCGGCAATTAAATTTGCAAGTGTACAATACGATGCTACGGCAGTTACCAGGTTTTTAGATTCTTCCAGGACGAACTATTTCACTCCGCAATTTAATTCTCCTGATGGCAGGAGTAACAAAAATCCATTTGACCTTATATCATATGCCAGAACATCAAACGGTGGGTTTGTCGATATCCCTGCTTATAATTTAATAGCTGTAGAAAAAATTAAGCCTAAACATTTACAGGGAAAATGTTGTTGGCAATTTAGACTTACCCAGTGATAGTATTAAAGCCTTGCTAACAGGTACGAAAACAGGAGAAAGGATGAGAAATTTCGATTACCTCCTGTTCACACCGGCGTGGGATAAGGAACATGATTTATACTAGAATATTAAGGTCGTAGGGATATCCACGATGGACACCGAACCAAGATCTTTTAAAATCCAGGCACGCCCTTGTCCTCCTGCAACAGGGTGTCCTGTAAAACCCGCCCCCTAAATTGTCTGAACTAATTTATAACCTGGTTGACTGGTCGGAGGTTTGGGCATTGATCCTTCCGCTATTATTGTTATTCCCCGTAAATAAATTAAGAGGATGGCAAAAACCGGTTGGGATCTATGTAATAATTGCATTATTTCTTAATCTTATCGCCAATTTAATAACCAATCGCAATTATTTTCCTTTTCCAATACCCTTGAGTAACAACATTGTATTTTATAACATTCACTCAATAGTAAGGTTTGTATGCTTCAGCTATTTTTTCATTTTGCTGAAACAGCATCATTATAATTTTCTTAAAAAATAATTCCGGTTTTGTATGTAATTATCTTCTTTATAAACTTTCTTTTTTTTGATGATTTTTTTTACGCCGGAGCAATAAGTGGTAACCTGTTAACTACTGAATCTTACCTGTTACTGATTTATTGCCTGCTGTATTTCTTAGCCGTCTCAAAAGATACTCAGCCAATAGCGGACAAGCGTCCCGAATTGTGGATTATTATCGAATTAAGTATTTACGTAGTTATTAATTTTTTTCTTTTTCTTTTTTATATACCGATGATGGATGAGAACATAAGGCTGGCGGATACTATGTGGACCCTGCATAATATTGCTTACATTATTCTATGCATTTTTATTACTAAATCTTTTTATTCTGTTAAGAGAAATAGCTAAAAATGAGGAGCCGGAGGGCCCGCAGCTATTGGTTGTCCTTAACCAGAAATGATGGAAAAATTAAAAAACCCGCGCCCTAAAGCGCAGGTCTTGATTTATGTTAACAAGGGGTTTATTATTCTTTTTTTGCTTCGATGTCATTTTCCA
>JBKJRY010000309.1:0-26001 GCA_046593045.1 Chitinophagaceae bacterium
GTTTAATATTGTTAATTTATTTTCCATTTTCTCTTGATCTTTCAAAATCTCTTTTGCCCCCGGTTTTCTTTATCAGTTTTGTTTCTTTTATAACAATATCATGGCTAAGTGCTTTGCACATATCGTACACCGTTAGTGCCGCTATAGATGCCCCTACTAATGCCTCCATTTCAACGCCTGTTTTTGATTCAATACCGGCGATGCATGTAATTACTATTTCGTTTTTTTTATTTACTTGTATGTCAACATTGCAATTATCCAAACCCAGCGGATGGCAAAGCGGTATCAATTCGCCCGTTTTTTTTGCCGCCATAATGCCGGCAATAATTGCCGTTTGAAACACAGCGCCTTTTTGGGTTTGTATATCGCCGTCGACTAATTTATCCAACACTTCGCCAGGCACCACCACAATACTTTCAGCTATTGCTGTACGTAGCGAAATCTTCTTTGCCGTAACATCTACCATCACGGGTCTGCCGGCATTATCAATGTGCGAAAAATCAGTCATACTTATAATTTCTGTTCTCAGGTCAAATTTTTAAAAGGCCAAACCCTGAAGACTTCTCCTTTTTTAAAATTATTTCTCTCCAAAGGTAATTCCATAAAAGCATCTGTTTGCAGCAAATTCGCAAAATCCCCGGAACCATTACCTTCAAGCGGCGTAGCCATCAATTCTCCTTTTTCATTAATCGACAGCTTAACCTGCAAAAAATATTGTAACGCGGGATTGAATGTAAAATCTTCTTTCAAAATAGCATATACTTTATTCATCCCGACCTGCAAAGATTTTTTAAGCCAGGGCAAAAAATAACGATGAAAACACATAAAAGTTGAAACAGGATTCCCGGGGAAAGCAAATACCAGCTTACCTGTTTCATGCTTACCAAACCAAAATGGCTTTCCCGGCCGTTGTTGCACTTTGTGAAATAATTTCTTTACCTGTAGTTTATCCAATGCCGGCGGCACATAATCAAATTTGCCCATTGAAACGCCACCACTTAAAATAATAACATCGTATTCATCTATACAGCGTTTTAATTTTTGATCAATAATAAGCGGGTCGTCGGGAAGATGAAGCAATTCCGCATGTATGGCATATTGCTGCAATATCGCCCGAAGAGTATAATCGTTAGAGCGCCTGATTTGAAAAGGAGCGGGGGTTTCATTTATTTCTATCAATTCATCACCGGTAGAAATAATCACAATTTTTGGCAATTTCTTTACAAGCAGATTTGTTTTACCAACAGTCGCTGCAATGGTAATAATAGTTGGCGTTATGAATTGATTGGCTTCAACAAGGATTTCATATTGCTTTTTATCTTTTCCTTTGAAATGGATGTTTTGGCTAAATACTACTTCTCCAGTTTTAATTTGTGCGATGCCATTTTTTATATCAATGTCCTCATAGCGGACCATTGTATCCGCAGTGGCTGGCAATACTGCGCCGGTCATTATTTCAATACATTCATCATCCTTATTTATATCAATCGGTTGTTCACCGGCAGATTGTGTCGCTTTAATTTTAAATGAACGATTTCCCTTTTTAAATGATTCGTAATTGATAGCAATGCCATCCATTGTAACCCTGTTGAAGGGAGGCATATCCCTGTCTGCAGGAATATATTCTGCAAGTACTCTTCCCATGCAGCTCTCAAAAGAAACAGTTTCTGTTCCATAGTCCCCGGATTCTTCAAGGATAATTTTTTCTGCTTCTTCAACCTTGATCATGAATTGGTTTTTTATAGTCGTTTAATAAATATGACGAAACTCTTCGCATAAAAATTGCGCAGTACCTCTCCTCCACAAATGTCTGCGGACGAAAGAGATGAAATGAATTACTTCACCTGTTTTTTTTCCATTGGTAAGTCTCATCTTCAAAAAGTTCTTTTCCCCAAATCGGTAATTCTTTTTTTATCCTTTCTACGGTTTCTTCGCATGCATCGATGGCTGCTTTTCGGTGGCCGGATGAAGTGAATACAAAAATGCATATTTCTCCTGCGGCTATTGTACCGAGGCTATGATGTACGTGCATGCATGTGAGTGAATATTTTGCAAAAATATCTTCCCGTATGTTGTGCATTTGTTCCAAAGCCATCTGCTCATACGAAGTGTATTCTATCGCAGCAACCTTCTTTCCATCCTTCTCATCCGCACGTACCTGTCCTAAAAAAATACTATGCCCGCCAATTGCAGTTTGTGTTTTATGCTTGTCAATGCTTTCAGCTATGAATGAAGCCGGAATCGCACCATCGTAGAAAATGTTCTTGATTTTATGTTCAGCCACGTTTTTTTATTTAAGCCTGTAAATTCTGATCTGTAAAAATATTACTTTAAAAATAATGTGGCAGTTGATTGGCTGCGGGGGTGCATTTCAAATTGTTGCTTTGGCGTGCTGCTTGTGGGCGGTGGGGACACCGCCCACGGCGGGCGGCCCCGGTTGGTGTCGCCACCAACCGGCAATATTTTGAAATGCGCCCGACCACGGATGGTTTCAGAACACCTCATGAGCACCTGTTAATCGATGTATATAAAAAGATTATTTATGCAGGATAAAGATTGCCGCGACTTACGAGGAGTGCTGGTGATAATTTGAATATCTTATTTTAAAGTATGGTCTTCAACCATTTCCAACAGATCGTTAATTGCAAATGGCTTTTTCAAAAAGGCACTGGCTCCTGTTCTTTCCAATGCCTGCTCTATACCAGGATTTGCCGAAAAAAGAATCACAGGTATATGCATGGTATCACGGTTTCCCTTTATTAACCCAATGGCATTTTCACCGCCTATTTCGGGAATCAACAGATCCATTAAGATTACTCCGGGATTTACGTTTTGAATATCATCAATAACATCATCACAATATATCCTTGTGCTCACTGTGTAGTCTTCCTGTTCTAAAATTAGTTTACATACCAATAAAATTTCCGGATCGTCATCAAAAATCAAAACGTTTTTTTTCATACGCTATATTGGGATTGTAAAATAAAAGGTACTGCCATTGCCGGCCTCGCTTTCTGCCCATATTTTACCATTGTGACGTTGGATAATGTCGTGCGCAATGGCTAAACCAATGCCAAGGCCCTGGAAATGGAATGCCCGCTCTTCTTCACGGTAATACCGATCAAATATTTTTGTAAGATTTTCTTTGCGTATCCCAATGCCACTGTCTTTTACCGAAACAGTCACTTCGCCTTCCTTTTGAACCACGTGAACAATTATCTCGTTGGCCTTGGGTGAATATTTTACCGCGTTGTTCAACAGGTTTATAATTACCTGCTTCAATCTTTCTTTGTCCGCGGAAACATCGTGATTTACTTCTCCCGTTTTTATAATTCGATGATGATGCGAAATAAGCTGCACATCTTGTATTGCATCTTCAAGCATTTTATTAAAATCGAAGACCGTGACAAAAAGATTAAGTTTTCCATTTTGTATCTTACTTACATCAAGTAGTTCTGCAATAAGATCATTTAGCCTCTCAATGGACAGCTCTGCTTTTTCAATGAAAAGCAAATCTTTATAATTTGATTTTATCATACTGGCGTGCAGCAGTTGTATATAGGCCTTTGCAGTTGTAAGTGGCGTTTTCAATTCATGGCTGGCGATGCTTATGAATTCATCCTTTACCTCTTCCTTTATTTTTTGATTGTGAATGTCGGTTGCAGAGCCAACCCAGGAAATGACTTTTCCATTATCATTTAATAAAGCTGTAGCTCGGCTTATATGCCACCGATACATATTATCACTTTTTCTTTTGAACAAGATTTCCATCATAAAATCTTTTCCCGTTTCTATAGATGCACCCCATGTTTTTTTTACTTTCTCCAACATTTCGGGTTTTACTACTGATTCCCAACCCTGGGTTAGGGCCTCGTCAAGGGTCAATCCTGAATAGTCCAGGAAAAACTTGTTGACATAAGTTACCGATCCCTCAGCGGATGCGGTAGAAGTAATTTGCGGGATATTTTCAAGAATCTTTTTCAGATCTTCTGTATTTTTTTTCTCAACCTCTTCTATTTTTCTCCTGGCGGTAATATCATTGAACGCAAGTAGTATCAGGTGTTCTCCATTTTCGTTTTGAACAGGCTGTGCATTAAAGCAAATGGAACGGGTACCTGCTAACGGAAACGCATATCTCGTTTCCCATTCAAGAAATTTTTCCTTTCCTTTTTGAACTCTTAATAGTTGGCTTTCCAAATCCGGTATGTTCCATCCGTTATTTTGCAGTTCAAATAAATTTTTACCTATTGTATCCTGCTCCGTTATCGAAAAATTTTTATAAAAAGACTGGTTCGCGCTTTTTATGCTGAAATCTTTGCTTATAACCAGCAGTGGCTCATGTATGGTAGACACAATTGCCTCTGCATACATCCTGGCCTCGTTATATTGTTCGTTGCGATCAAATAATTCCTGGTTTACAGTAATCAATTCTTCATTGGTGCTTTGCAGTTCTTCTTTACTTGTTTCCAGTTCTTCATTAAGGCTTTGTAATTCTTCGCTGCCACTTAGCAATTCTTCATTGGCACTTTGCAGCTCTTCATTGGCGGCTTCCTGGTCTTCAGTAATGCTTCGCATATCTTCCCTGGAATGCAAAAGATCTTTTTCTAAATTTCTAATGCGGATATTCCCAGGACTATTTTTTAAATCTGTGGATTTCAACACACCTTTTCCTGCCGTGATCTTTGCAGCAACAGGTACGACATTTCTAAAAAGAACCAGGAAATGGGGATCAATAGTGTCTTTGAGGGGTATTACTTCTATGGTGACCAAACTTTTCCCATTGTTAAGCTGGATACCTTCTTTACTGAAAGGCTTATTGGTTTTTTTCGATTTTTGTAATGCGTTGCGAAGCTCGAAGGACAGACCGTCACGTGCCATTTTTAACACATTCAAACTTGCTCTGCCGGGTGATGGTTCCAGGAAATCGCCTGTCGATCCGCGAAATTGTACAATGTCCAGTTGATCATTAACTATAACACTTGCAGGAGTATATTGGGATAATAAAATATCATCGGCATCTTTTTGAAAATCATCTTTTCTTCTTTGGTTGCTTCTTAGTGCATAGTCTTTATCCTTAAGGTTTTCTTCGCGCCTTTCGGAGGCAATATTCACAAATCTCCCGGGAACATCTTTTTTTACGTACATCTTTTCCTTTTTACCAAATGGTAAAAAAAGTTCCGCAGATCCCCCGGTAGTTTCTGCTTTTCCAAGCAACAAATATCCTTTTTCGTTGAGTGCATAATGGAAAGTGTTCATCGCCTTTTTTTGTAAAAAAGGTTCCATATAAATAAGCACATTGCGGCAGCTGAGAAGGTCAATTTTTGCAAATGGAGGATCCTTTAAAAAATTATGTATCGCGAATACGCACATATCCCTGATCGTCTTTTTTAGCGTATACTGTTCATTGGTTTTTGTAAAAAATTCCTGAAGCCTTATGTCTGAGATACCTTCAACCTCTTTTTTATTATAAACGCCTGACCTCGCTTTTGCAATTGATTTTTCCGAAATATCGGTGGCAAATATCTGTATCTTGATTGTTGAGATCTTATCACTTAAGAATTCGTGCAGGCACATGCCCATAGAATAAGCTTCTTCACCGGTAGAGCAACCGGCTATCCATATCCGCAAGGGATTTCCTAACGATTTGTTTTTAACAAACTCCGGGAATACCGTTTCGCATAAGTTTTCAAAAACTTTTGGATCACGAAAAAAAGAAGTAACGGGTATCAAAAGATCCTGGAATAAAATATCAAGTTCCGGTTTGTTCTCCTGTATGTAGACCAGGTATTCAGTAATTGTTTCCAGTTTAAGTATAGCAAGGCGTCGCAGAATACGCCTGTGAATGGTTGTTTGTTTATAATAAGAAAAATCTACGGACTTGCGGCTGCGAAGCAGGCTGAGCAACCTTGCAAAGCTTTCCCTTTCAGTTGCCTGGCTTGGCGTAGATGTGTCATTTAAAGGCATGGTGTTAATAGTACGTCCAAGTTCCAGCAATTGCCGGGGCATTTCTTCAGGAGCGAGTATGAAATCAACTACCTCAGCTTCGATGGCGCTTCGCGGCATAGAGTCGAAAGCAGCAGTATCAAGGTTTTGTGCAAAAGTTAATCCCCCGTGATCTTTTATATTTTTCAATCCTGATGTGCCATCTATGCCATTGCCCGATAATACTATGCCTATTGCGTGGTTCTGGTGTACCTCCGCCAGCGATGAGAAAAAAAGATCAATAGGCATATTCTTGTGATCTTTTGAAGGCCTGGGACTTAGTAACAGGACACCATCAGTTGCGACCAGCATTTTATTTGCGGGAATAATATACACTTCATCAGGCTTTACCTTTACATTGTCACTTATTTCATTCACCGGCATCTTTGTTTCTCTTTGTAGTATTTCCGGCAAAGAGCTAATATGATCAGGATGTAAATGCTGCACTAATATATAAGCCATCCCTGTTTTTGGAGGTATTGCTTTTATAAGTTTTTTAAAAGCGTCGAGGCCGCCTGCCGAGGCACCAACACCCACTACCGGGAAAAGGTTCTCTGAAAGAATTTTAGGTTTATCTTTATTTACTTTTGACATGGTTAATTTTGTTCTTAAAAGCAGTGATTGGAATAATATGCTTCTGAATGCTTATTATACTGAAAAGAGGCGGCTGTTTTAATGCTTGGGGGAAGAAAATAACCTGAACAATACATTTAGCAATATATGGTATTAATGCATCAATATCGTATATATGTAAAAGTAATGTATAATCATCTTTCTGGTTGATAAGAAGGGAAAATTTGATACCTGCAGAACCCAGCCAATATCATAGTTGACAGTACTATAAAAAGGGATATTACAAAAACGATGAGAGGCCTTAACTCCTTCTTTTCCCCTTCAACAATTTATTTACTGCATCATTGAACGAACCTGCACGGGTAATTTCTCCTGCGTTTACAAAATATATTTCATCAGCATTTTCAATAGTGTTCAACCAGTGGGCTATTAGAATACGGGTAGTTGTCTTAGGAAGCTTATTTAAAACTTCTTCAAGCAGTTGTTCTGTCTTTGATTATCTACACTTTCCGCAACAAAAGAAGCTGAGATTGCTCCCTTATGAAAATGTTTTTTATTTTATGTTCAGCCATTATTTTTATTTAGCCTGCAAATTCTGAACTATAATAATATCATTCTAAAATAACGCAGGTAAAAATCGCAGTTGGATTCGTAAAGTGATAAAGTAAATTTAAAAGGAGTTATTAAATATCCTTCATTTCCAGCAGCATGTTCATATAATGTTCTTCTTTAAATTGGCAATCCAAAAACTCTTCTGCTAATTTAGAATCAATAAATTTTAATTGATGTTGTATCTTATTCATTCAACCAGAACCGTAGGTATTCGATTTATTGCCATGACTTAAATAGGTATAGATGTTTGTCCTTTTCCATTTTAAATAAAATAATAAAAAGTGTGATGGGATTTTTGTTTAGAGGACAACTTCTCAAATCCTTTTTATAGCAAAGCTTTTTCAATGTCTTTTACCGATCTTTTTTTCATTCCTATTTGATTTGGT
Organism: Chitinophagaceae bacterium; assembly: GCA_046593045.1. Classification (GTDB taxonomy): domain Bacteria; phylum Bacteroidota; class Bacteroidia; order Chitinophagales; family Chitinophagaceae; genus Ginsengibacter. The sequence goes on from JBKJRY010000309.1 coordinate 7,554, forward strand.
CAATAAGATTGGTAAGTTTTTTCTTGTGAAAAACAGTCTGACCTGCGGAGCCGCCCTGACCTGCGGAGCCGCCCTGAAGAAAAATTCTCAATTTTCTCCGGTGAATATTATTTCAGATGAAACATACCACATCTATAACCAGGGAAACAATGGGGAAACCATCTTCTTAAAAGATGATGATTATATCCGGTTTCTGAGACTTTTTAGAAAATATGTTTCACCCTATTCCAAAGTATTGGCATATTGCTTAATGCCAAATCATTTTCATTTTTTAATACATGCTACAAAAGATTCTGAAAAAATTAAAAGGATTGGTAATATTGATCTGTGTCAACTCTCCAATGGTTTTCGATTACTGCAAAGCAATTATGCCATCTACTTCAATAAACAAAATGAAAGAAGTGGTTCTTTATTTCGCCAAAAAGCAAAGGCTAAATCAATGACTGAAGGAGATGAGCACTATGGCTTTATAGCGTTTCAATATATTCATCAAAATCCTTTGAAAGCAGGCTTAGTAACAAGGATGGAAGATTGGCTATATTCATCATTTTCCGATTACATGGGTTCTCGAAACGGAACTTTGTGTGACCGGGAACTTGCTTACAATCTAGTTGGTTTTGACAAGGAAAATTTTGTTTTGGAATCTTATAAGTCGATAGATGAAGATTTGATCACAAAGATTTTTACGTAGCTGTCGGTACCGAAGGTCAGACAGCGGCTGGGTTCTGAGACGATTTTCGATATTTGCAGCGCAGAACTCGTCCCGACCTTGGTTTATTTATAGCCAGTCTGATCTGCGGTGCCGACCCTTAGGTTGATCTTTTACCTTTGAGTAATTTATTTACTGCATCATTAAACGAACCTGCACGGGCAATTTCTCCTGCGTTTACAAAATATATTTCATCAGCATTTTCAATCGTGTTCAACCGGTGCGCTATTAAAATACGGGTAGTTGTCTTAGGAAGTTTATTTAAAATATCCTCCAATAATTTTTCCGTCATCGTATCAATATTTGCAGTTGCTTCATCCAAAATAAGCAATTCAGGATTGCGTAAAACTGCACGCATAAATGCAATCAATTGCTTCTGCCCCAGGCTGATATTATCTCCACCGGAAGATACTTTTGTTTGTAGTCCATTTTCAAAAATGGTTAACAGGCTTTGCAGGTTTGCATCCTTTATCACCTGCTCCATTTGTTCATCGGAATAATTTTTATATAATTCATTACCGTATAAAATATTATCCTTTATAGTCCCCGTAAACAAAAAAGGTTCCTGCAATATGAAGCCGATTTTTTGTGCACGTTCTTCAGGTGTGTAACTGCGAATATCTTTTCCATCAAGCATGACGGTTCCTTTGGTAGGATCATATAGGCGTGAAATAATTGTCGCAGTAGTTGTCTTACCTCCACCTGTCGGCCCAACAAATGCATAAGTTTTTCCTCTTTCTAATTTAATAGAAATATTGTGTAGAATTTCTTTGCCAGCTTCGTAACTAAAATGTACATTTCTGAATTCCAGCAGCGCATCAGAAGGTATTCCATTAGTGTGCTCTAATGTGGGAATGTCAGAATCCATAGAGAGAATTTTTATTATCCTGTCCCATCCTGCCATTGCTACCTGGAAGTTGGTCCATAGCGAAGCAAGCTGCCTCAATGGATTATAAAAATATGTGGCATACGCAAGATAACTCACGAGTAAGCCAATAGAAAAACTTCCGATAGAAATAAGATAAATTCCATAGGCCAATACGGTTAATTGGGCAAAGCCGGAGAACATACTATAGACCGGCAGGAAAATATTATTTACCAGTCCTGCACCTATGGCTGTGCGGTAGTTATGCTGATTCGCTTCATCAAAACGTTTCCTGAAATAATCACGGCGATCAAAAGCAACGATCACTTTAAAATTATTAAGGCTCTCCTGGATTTCAGCATTCATTCCCCCAACACTCGCCAGGTTTACTGCATTTTTTTTCTTTATCCAGGGTGACACCAATTGTGTAAATACCAATATGATTAAACCGGGAATAAGTGCTGCTGCTCCCAGCTTAAAATTTATCAACAGCAGAAAAATACCTGCACCGGTCATTGTCACAATACTGCCGATAAACTGCATAAGAGATTGGGAAAAAAAAGTGTTCAGTTTGTCTGTATCATTGTTTACTCTTGATATCAGATCACCGGCTTTATTTGCATTAAAGAAGGCAACAGGCAATGATTGTAATTTTTTAAAAATAGTATTGCGAAGAGTAAACAGCATACGCTGTCCAATGCTTCCCATAAGTTTTGTTTGAAAATAACTTGTAAATAATCCAAGTAAATACATGGCCAACAAAATGCCTGAAAATACCAGCACGCCATGATATATTTTGTTCTGAACATATTTATCAATCGTATGGCCTATTATCAAAGGGCCAAGTAAATTAATGGTGGAGTTCAGAAGAATCGCACATAGCGCAATTAATAAATTCTTTTTCTCATGCGAGATAAGCTGCAACAAACTTTTAAGTGAAGAGTACGTTGACTTTTTTCTCTTCTCCTCTACAAGCGTATTAAGATTGTAATTCATAGTTGCTCGTGCTTTTTTGTGAATTGATTAGCTGAACATACTCAGGGCTTGTGTGTATCAAATCTTCATGCCTGCCAATGGCAATAAGTTCACCTTGCATTAAAAGAATAATCTGATCATACTCTTCAACGGAAGCTATCTTTTGAGTGACTGATAACAAGGTGAGCATAGGATAATTCTTTTGAATATTTTCAAGAATTTTCTTCTCGGTGTTGTTATCAACCCGGGCTGTAAAATCATCGAGTAACAAGATTTTGGGATCGAGAGCCAATGCACGTGCCAGCATAATGCGTTGCTTTTGGCCGCCAGAAAGACTTGAGCCGCGCTCTGAAACAATGGTACTCAATTTGTCGGGCAGCGATTCAACAAAATCTTTTAGCTCCGCGGTTTCAATTGCTTTTTCTAACGATTCATCAGTTACAATGTCACTGAATGCAATATTTTCCCTGACGCTCATATTGAAAATAATGCTGTCCTGGAAAACGTAGCCAACCTGCCTGTGAAAAGCCTCTCTTTTATATTCCTCTATTGATCGTCCATCAAATGTTATAAAACCCGAAGAAGATTTCATCAGGCCCGTAAGTAAATAAAGCAACTGCGTTTTACCGGCAGCGGTAGGGCCAATAACGGCAACCTTTGATCCTGGTTCAACTGTAAAAGAAATATCTTTCAAAACGGGAGTTTGGCCATACAGCATGTTTACTTCCTTCACCTCAATGTTGCCTTTCAACTTTTCATTAATAGTTCCTGTTTCGGCAGGATCGGAGGTTTCAATAATATTGCTTATCCTGGCGTAAGATGCAGTTGCCTGTGCTATTACATTGCTCATAAAGCCAATAATCAAAATAGGAAATATCAACATAGAAACATAGCTATTAAACGCGGCAAAATTTCCAAGGCTCATACTACCGCTTATAACAAAATGGCCGCCCAATGCGAGTATAGAGAGCGCGGCCATATTGCCTGTAAATGTGATCACAGGAACGAGTCCTGCAAAAAGATAAAGGATCTTGAGCCCAAAATCTTTTGCTTTGGTATTAGCTTCAAGAAATTTAGTATACTCAGGTTGTTGTGAATTCACCACGCGAATTATTGCTGCTCCCAATATACTTTCATTGATTACTTTGTTGAGCCAATCGATTACGGCGCGGCTTTGGATAAACAAAGCCCTTACTTTTTTTAGTACCACAAAAAAGGTGACTCCGATTATAGGTATAATTGAGATGACACATAGTGCAAGTTTCCAGTTAATGGTAACCATCAAAATACTCGCACCGATGATGATAAACAAAGAAGAGACAATAGATGCTATTGCCTGCGAAATAAAAAGTTTTATAGAGTCAACATCAGCCGTAAGATTGGTCAGCAATTTTGAAGGATTCGCCTGCTCAATAAAAGCGTAGGATTGTTTTGAGATTTTATCAGCAAGCCTTGTCCTTAAATCCCTGGCAACTTTTTCCGATGCATAGGTTTGAATAATACTTTGCAAATAGCTAAATATAAAGATGGCAATAACAGCAACACTGAATTGAATAATAACCGGCTTAAAAGAGAAATTCCCGATACTGAATGCATCTATACTCTTTGAGATAAGTTTTGGAATTAATAAGTTGATACCATTACTGAAAAGTGTAAAAACAATTAACAGCGTGACGATGCCTAAGTAAGGCTTAAGCAAATGAAGAATGCCGGGCTTTTTATTCATTGTAATATTTGATCAATATGCAAGATGGATTGTATTATTAATTATTTGTCGTAGAACATTTACAGTCAAAGTAAAGAAAATTACCCGGTTTAATTTTTATTAGGATATTTTTTGATTTTGGAGTGCACAGTGGGGTTGAATTATAGTTGTTTTTTTTAAACGCAAAAATAATATAAAGACGAAATTTGCTTGTTCTGCAAGGATGGGCATTTTAAGCGATTTTAGCCGAGAAAAATATCGTATGTTCGTACATTCTATCATAGAGAGAATAAGGTGTGCCCGATTGTCTATTTAAAATACCTACATGCGCAGGATTGAGGCAAGGCTTTCCTTTTAATAAAATTATTCGAAATCGAACCTATATTTATAATTTTAGAATAAAATAAGATATGGAATATTTACAGGCTGTATATGATTGGGCAGTTAATTTTTTTGGAATCGAAGGACTTCTCAAAATCATTAAATCCGGAAATTATTCTTCATTTTTGACTTATGATGGAATTCTTACTTTAGTAAGGCCCCTATTTCCATTGCTTCTTCTGATTGAAATTATTAAGGCTTTAGTGTTTAGGAAATTTAAATTGCCGGATTATAAGATCTCTTTTTTTTCCTACGTACTCAATGCGTTTATCGGCCGGTTTATCTCCATAGCTATGGTTATATTTTGTATCGGCCTGTTTGAAAAATATGCGATCATAAAAACAACTTTTACCTGGTATTGGTTTATATATGGTTATATAGTTTGGGAGTTTGGCCATTTCATTTACCACTATTTTGGGCACAAGGTTCGGTTGTTTTGGTGCTTACATTCTACCCACCATGCGCCGGAGACCATGAACCTCTCTGTTTCCTATGCTCATTTTTTTCTCGAAGGGCCTTATGCAGATGTTATAAGAACCACTGTGTGTATTTTATTAGGCGTTAATCCACCCTTATTGTTTTTAATTATGCTTATCGATGGTGTATGGGGTGGTTTTATACATATTGGCGATCATATGATTAAAGAAGGCCGGCTTGGTTTTCTAGACAGGTGTATTTTAACGCCATCGCATCATCGAGTACATCATGCCAGGAATCCTTTATATATGGATACGAACTTTGGCAACTTACTAAATATATGGGACAAAGTTTTTCATACCTATCAGCCCCAGGAGCCTTCTGTTCCAGTGGAATATGGCATTACAAGACAAATGAAACAAGGCAGCTTTACAGATGCTTACTTTGGAGAAATTGTCGCCTTAGCAAAAGATGTTTACCGGGCTAAGGGTATTAAAAATAAATTTTTATACATCTTTATGCCGCCTGGCTGGAGCCATACCGGTGAGCATAAAACAGCGAGTAAAGTACGGGGAGAATTTTTAAGACAAGATACAAATCAGGTATTTAATAAAGTTGACAATTTATCAAATGAGGCTGGTAGCAGTTACATTGAAGAAACCTGAAACTATTTTATATTAAAGGCCGAACGACTATTGATGCGCTACATACTTCAAATAGCTAACACATCAAAAAATTGGCGACAGCGGAATGTTGTTTTCAATTCATTCTATCTGCTTACGTGAAAAAGAATAACCCCCCGGTATTATAGATATCAATAGAATAAAATGAAAAAAATCAACTCTCTATTCTTCCCGATAAGTTGTTGCATCCTTATTATAAGTTCTGCTTACCAGCCACTGATAGCGCAGAAAAAATCATCGCAACATATCCTGTGGCAAATTGGGAAAGCAGACAAGAGTGCCCTTGAGTTTGCACTTTCTCCAAATGGATTTAAAAATTTTGTCGGGAAAGATTTTGGTTATGAAGACAAGTATTTTTTAGTTGGATATTCTAAAGAAAAAAATGATTTCCCTTATGTAATTCCGGGGCCGGCAGATACATGGGGCGGCACCTGGCCTACGGCAGGATGGAGAACGAACCAGGTAAATATTTTATTTGGCCTTGGTAGTGTGCCGGCGAACGGGGAATATAAATTGATTTTTAAGGTATTGGATTATGCGAAAAAATTCTCTCCTCTCATCAAGGTAAGCATTAACGACCAGGATGAAAAAGTTCAATTAGGATCGGCGACCTACAATCTCAGCAAGCAAGTGTACCCGGAGTTAAATGAACCAATTACCGATACTGCTTCTATCGCCGGGGATCTATCGACGATTACGCCCGAAACAATTGAAATTCCAATCAGGCCGGGCATGATCAAAAATGGGGGAAATTATATTACAATAACTGTTGTTGAAGGTAGCTGGATCATGTTCGACCATCTGAGTCTTACAGGTCCGCCAGGTGTAATATTAAACAAGCCGGGACAAATGTTTGCCCGCACGGTAAGACCTGCTGATTATGAGTTGGCAACTGAAAACGGCAAGGTTCAGCCTTTATTAATTAATGCAGAATACCTGGAAGGTTCTCCCAAACTAAGTGTTGAGCTTGATGGTAAGATTATTTTTAAGGAAACTTTAGAAAAGGGACACTATGAATTTGAGGCTCCAATGCCGGCTGTTACAAGCGCCATACAAAGCGGCTATAAGATATTAGAAAATGGAAAGGTGATTGAAAAAGGCATAGTAAAAAGATCAAAGCAAAAGGTACAAACCCTGGCTGATTATGTTGACACACGTTTAGGTACAGCCCATTCCCGTTGGATGATAGCGCCCGGCCCATGGATGCCATTTAGTATGGTAAAAATGAGTCCCGACAATCAAAATGCAGGATGGCAGGCAGGGTATCAGCCAACATTCGAAAGCCTTGGTACATTCAGTCACATTCATGAATGGACGATGGGCGGATTGGGAATTTTCGCATCAAATGGAAGATTGCAAACAAAGGTTGGAGATGAACATATTCCATCTTCAGGCTATCGATCGCTTATAAGAAAGAAATCCGAAGAAGCGCCCATTGGTTATTATAAAGTACAGCTAACTAAATATAATATTAAAGCTGAAGTAACTGCCACTACCCGTTGCGGTTTTGAGCGCTTTACATTTCCTGAAGATCGTGATAGTTCGCGTATTTTAATCGACTTGCACATACCTGCTGAGTATGACTATCAATTAAAAGATATAAAAGTAAAAAAGGTAAGTGACTACAGAATAGAAGGCTATTCGCATCAACTTTCTCCCGGCGTATGGAGCCATGATGCCGACCAGGATTATACGCTTCACTTTGTTTTGGAATTTGACAAACCAATTAAAAACATTGGAAACTGGATTGATGATAAAGTTCAATATGGCGATGTTTTAGAAGCGACAGATATAAAAAATGCCGGCTTATTTGTAGAATTTGATGAAGATGAATACCCGGTTGTGCAGGTCCGTTCATCTATCTCTCTTGTGAGCATTGACAACGCAGCTGCAAATTTAAAAACAGAGATCACAGATCCTTTCGGATGGAATTTCGAAGCAGTGAGACAGAACCAAGTGAATACATGGAATGGTCTTTTTAACCGGGTTAAAATTACTTCGACAAACCGGCTGGAAAAAGTTCGATTTTATAATTGTATGTACCGGTCAATTTGCAGCCGGAATACATGGAGCGATGTAAACGGGCAATGGCGGGGAACTGACGGAACGGTGCATCAGTTAAAGAATAAAGATGACGTAGCCCTGGGCTGTGATGCATTTTGGAATACCTTCTGGAATCTCAATCAGGTGTGGAATCTTGTTACGCCTGAATGGAGTAATCGTTGGGTGAATTCGCAGTTGGCAATGTATGATGCCTATGGCTGGCTGGCTAAAGGCCCTGCGGCTATGAATTATATCCCGGTTATGGTTGGTGAGCATGAAATTCCGTTAATGGTTTCGGCCTATCAAATGGGTATTCGCGGCTTTGATGGAAATAAAGTATTGGATGCTGCGGTAAAAATGCAAACTACCCCGGCACAGAAAGTTTTTACAGGCTTTGCCGGCAATCGTGATTTGGTGGAATATGAAAAGCATCAATACGTCCCTTCAGACAAAGGGCGCTTTTCAAACACGATGGAATATTCTTTCGACGACTGGACAGTTGGCCAGCTTGCAAAATCATTGGGTAAAACAAATGTTTACGATAAGTTTTATAAAAGAGGTAACTGGTGGAAGAATACAATAGATACTAACGGCTACTGCCACACGAAGTTAAGTAATGGTGAATGGACAAAAGATTTTGATCCGTTCAGAAGTGGCGCAAATGAAGAATATGTAGAAGGCAATGCATGGCAGCTAACATTTTTCGTACCCCAGGATGTGCCGGCATTGATCAGCAGGATTGGTAAGAAAAAGTTTATTGACAGGCTGGAATGGGGATTTAAAGAGAGTGAGCCGTGGCGCTACAATGGTATGAACGATCAGTATTGGGACTATCCTGTGGTGCAGGGTAACCAGCAGTCCATGCACTTCGCATTTCTTTTTAACTGGGCGGGTAAGCCATGGTCAACGCAAAAATGGAGCCGTTCCATTTTAGACCGTTTTTACGGCTACCAGGTAGCCAATGCGTACCTGGGAGATGAAGACCAGGGCCAGATGAGCGCATGGTTGATCATGGCGTCTATAGGTTTATTTCAAACCGATGGCGGTGCAAGGGCAAATCCTATTTATGAAATTGGCAGCCCGTTATTTAAAAAGATAGAAATTGACTTAGGCGAAAAGTTTGGCCGCGGTAAAAAATTTACAATTATAGCCGAAGGAGCATCACGTAAAAATATGTATGTGCAACATGCTACACTCAATGGCCATACTTTAAACTCGTTTAAATTCCCTGCCTCGGAATTATTAAAGGGCGGGTCTCTTATTCTAAAAATGGGACCGGAGCCTAATGTGAATTGGGGAGTTTCCGGCCAATGAATAAAGATTACTGAATGCTGAAATCTTTCATTTTTATTTTCACTTGTTTTTGCTATGCTTAAAAAGGATTTGCACAAAATGAAATTGCCGATACTTCAGAGTGGTCAGCAAGCGATTTAATAAAAATCGCTGATAGTGATTTCGTGTTAGGGCAACCCTATTTTTATTTTTTTAAATAAATAAACACATGTTTGATGTTATGTTCATACATTTGGACAAACAATGATCCAAGTGATAAAATTTTCTACTTAACTGTGCTGTTAATTTAATAACAATCGAATCAATGCCAGTTTCGTCAAAAACAATTCTTTTATTCTAAAATGAGGAATTATGAATCAGGAAGTAAAGACCTTAGGGTTATCTGTTATGTTAGGCATTTTAGTTTTTTCAGTAAATGCTCAACACAAACAGCCGGTAGATTACGCTGACCCGTTTATGGGAACTTCGGAGTCCCGGTGGATGCTCAATCCCGGTTCCAGCATGCCTTTTGGTATGGTGCAATTAAGCCCGGACAACCAGGGTAATCAATGGAAATCTGGTTATGAATACAACATCGCCAGCATTGCGGGGTTCAGTCACATTCATTCATGGACGATGGCCGGATTATCAGTAATGCCAACAGTAGGTATTATTAATCCTCGTATTTATCCGGCAGAAGAGCCTACTACCACAGGTTCAACTGCGTTTCACCGTTCACGAATAGATAAGACTACCGAAAAGGCCAGCCCCGGTTATTATACCGTAGAGCTTATGAATTATAAAATAAGAACAGAACTTACCAGTACTACCCGGTGTGGTTTTTTTCGCCTGACCTTTCCAGAAACTAAACAAGGCAATGTTTTATTCAATCTCTTATTCCCTGCTGAATATCCTTTTGATGTATTGGATGCTACCATCACCAAAGTAAGTGATACAGAAATTGAAGGATATTCAAAACAAACAAGCGCCGGGTTCAATGATTACACCGTTTATTTTGTAGCAAGATTTAATAAGCCTTTCAAAGCTTTCGGAGGTTGGGAAGGAAAAGATATGAAGAAAGACTTATCGGAAATAAAAGGGAAAGGAGATGTAGGTGCTTATGTAAATTTTGAAACCAAAGAAGGGGAACAGGTTTTACTGCAGACAGCAATCTCGCTGGTAAGCATAAAAAATGCAAGGCTTAATATGGAAACAGAACTAAAACCTTTTGGATGGAATTTTGATGGCGTAAGAAAAAATGCACGGGATACATGGAATGGGCTTTTGAGTAAAATCGAAGTGAAAGGTGGAACACAAGTAAATCTAAAAAAGTTTTATACTAACCTGTATCATTCTTATTGTGCCCGTACAACCTGGAGCGACGTAAATGGAGAGTACCGCGACCCTTGTGAAAACATACAGAAACTGGATGATCCGAAATCGCCTATGCTTGGTAGTGATGCTTTCTGGAATACTTTCTGGAACTTAAACCAATTATGGACTTTGGTAAATCCTTCAATCGCAAATGAATGGGTAAAATCGGAATTAGAAATGTATAAACACGGCGGCTGGCTTTCCCGGGGAGCTGCAGGTATAGAATACTCTGGTATTATGGTGGCCTCTCACGAAATACCGCTAATGGTGAGCGCTTACCAAAAAGGCATACGGAACTACGATATAAAAACTTTATACGAATCCATTATACACCAGCAAACGGTGCAGGGAATAAAATATCCCTGTGGTGGTTTTGCCGGCAATGAGCAATTGAATGCTTATATAGACAAAGGTTACATGCCTGCTGATTCTGGTGCAACTTCGAACACGTTGGAATATGCTTACGATGATTGGTGCGTGGCGCAACTTGCAAAATCATTGCGTAAAACAAACGATTATGAAACATTCATTAAGAGAGCGAAGAATTATGAAAATATTTTTGATCCACAAACAAAGTTTATGCGGCCAAAATATGCAAGTGGAAAATGGCTGGAAAACTTTAATCCTATGAGTACACCGGGATATGTGGAAGGAAATTCCTGGCAGTATACTTTTTTTGTTCCTCAAAATGTGAAAGGACTTATCAATCTTATGGGTAAAGATGAATTTAACCAAAGGTTGAATAATGGTTTTGAAAAATCCAAAGATGCAAATTTCAATGCCACCGGAGACAGGATGGAAGACTATTATATTAACCATGGCAACCAGCCAAATATGCAAGCCGCTTATTTATTTAATTATTCCGGTAAGCCATGGCTTACACAAAAATGGGTAAGGGAAATACAAAACAGGTATTATGGATCTGATCCATATAATGCATGGCTGGGAGACGAAGATGAAGGACAAATGGGGGCTTGGTTTGTAATGAGTGCAATGGGTTTATTCGAGACAGACGGTGGAGCATCGGTAAAACCGTTTTATGAAATAGGCAGCCCTATATTTGAAAATGTTACGATTCATTTAGATCCTGCATTTTACCCCGGTAAAACTTTTAATATAGAAGCGAAAAATGTTTCCGATAAAAATCGCTACATACAGTCAGCCAGTCTTAATGAAAAAAAACTTGACAAGCCATGGTTTTATCATGACGAACTGGTTAAAGGTGGCAAGCTCACACTGATTATGGGCGATAAGCCCAATGAAAATTGGGGAAATCAGCCTGGTGATGCACCACCATCGATGCAAGGGAATTGATAAGTGAAAGTCAGTTATTCTGATACGGTAAATTGATATTGCAAAACACTAAATTCTATCACATGCTTTTTAAACTGCCTGCTGCTATTATCTTTCTTGTTGGAACATTTTTTTGTTCCCAAATACATGCGCAGTCTTCGCAAAATATCGCAACCGAAATACTTAACAACAGTGCATTAAATCGCGTGAAGACAATGGCCAGTGATTTAGTGAAAACAGGTTTTAATGCAGGCAGCAGTTATGGTGAGGTGTGGATAAGGGATTTCAACACATTCATTCAACTTTCCTGCCTGGTGATGCCACGCGATTCTGTTAAGCAGCGGCTTAGGATATTTTTTTTGATGCAAGGCCAGGATGGAAATATCATTGATGGTTATATCCCTAAAAAAGAAGCCAACGTGGGGTATGATTATATATATAGTGCTAACGCCCCTGAATTTGAAGGCCATAAAAATACGGTAGAAACCGACCAGGAAACATCTCTTATTCAGGCTGTGTATAAATATGTGAGAGAAACACAAGACACTGCTTTTCTTTCTGAAATTATTGATGGACAATCTATCCAAACCCGGATGTCGGAGGCGTTGAATTTTCTAATGACGAAGAGATATTCTAAAAAATATGGACTTATCTATGGAGCGACCACCGTTGATTGGGGCGACGTGCAGCCTGAAACTCCCTGGGGAGTTGTTATGGATAGTAGCAGCCATCCCGCGATTGATATTTATGACAATGCCATGTTGGTTATCGCCTTGAATAATTATATTGAACTGTTTCCCCAAAATCATCATTGGTTCCAGGTTCGCAAAAATGTTCGCGATAATATCAGGAAGTATTTATGGGATAATAAAAATCAAAAATTCATACCGCATGTTTATTTAAGCGGCTCACCTTTTCCTTCTTCCTTTGAAGAGAATAAAATTAACTGTCACGGAGGTACTGCAGTAGCGATTGAAGCAAATCTTTTAAGTAAAAAAGAAATTGAAACCGTAAACAAACAAATGTTGGCAGATGTTCGCGCCTCGGGTGCAATGTCGATTGGGCTAACTATTTTTCCAACTTACCCGGAAGGTTTTTTTAAGAATAAAGGCATGTACCCTTATGGCTACCAGAATGGTGGTGATTGGACCTGGTTTGGTGCACGCATGATCAACGAACTTACCAGGAATAACTTTGAGCTGGAAGCTTACACGGAGTTGAAGCCGTTTATTGAAAGAGTTCTGGCTAACAAAGGTTTTTTTGAATGGTATGCAATTGATGGCAAGCCAGCTGGCTCGGGAAACTTTCGCGGTTCTGCCGGTGTACTTTATACGGCCATCACAAACTTACAATCCTGGGCAAATAAAATCATTAGGTAAAAACCTAAATGGTACGTTTTGTTGCCCCGATTTTTAATGATAGATTTTATCCATATTTGTGTGATTGGAAAAATATTAATGCAGGTTTTTTTCTTGATCAACTAAATGAGAAAAAATTTTCTAATAATCCGATTACAACTTTCCGCACGCGGGATAATATTGTCATTTTTTGCAAGAGCCGTGGGGACTGACAACAGTGGCTTTCGTCTTTTTCTTAATTTTTCTTAAAAAAAAACTCCATTATGAAAATATGTTACTATGTTTGAACATGTAAACGATTCACGTTTTTATTCTGCCCTCTTGATTGCTGAAAACCCTTTATACTTATTTAAAAAAAACTAACAAATTATGAGTAAACGCGTCAAAAAATGTCTGGCTCATTCCCTATTCAAGCTTGAAGTAATCTTAAGAAAGCAACAAGATACACCAAGTAATAATTTTCCGACCCCTTCGAATTTTACAGTAAGCAATTTCTAATAACCAATAAATACTTTTTATGACATGTAGATTAGTAAGCGTGATTGGCTCAAAAATGAAGTATACTTTTTGCCTGTTTGCGCTATCATTATTTTCCTATTCGCCATTATTGGCGGGGGATAAGGATTTACCGGTGAACGGTGTTGAAGAAAACCTTTTTATTGATGGAGATGGATTTTACAATTTCCTGGATATACCTGTTAAGGGGAAAATATCAGATGATCAGGGTAACGCCATACGCGGGGTAAACGTTTTGGAAAAAGGTACTGCTAACGGGACCATCTCTGATGAAAATGGAAATTTTACAATAAGTGTTAAGGGGGGAAATAGTGTGCTGGTAATTTCATCAGTCGGGTATGTAAGCCAGGAAATAGCCGTAGGGTCTTCCTCAGTCGTTAATGTTACACTGGAACTAACCTCAAAAAAACTTGATGAAGTGGTTGTGGTTGGTTATGGTACCAAAAAGAAATCCGAGCTTACAAATGCGGTTGTACAAACGACCGGCACGGAACTTAAAAAATCGAATGCGATATCATTATCGAATTCTTTATCCGGCAGATTGGCAGGATTGTATGTGAACCAAAGAAGTGCTGTTCCGGGCTTTGATGATGCCCAGATTTTAGTAAGGGGCTACAACACTTACAGGAATAGCTCCGCCCTAATAGTTATTGATGGAGTAGCCAATGCAGATCCGGACGGATTGAACCGCCTTGATCCAAACGACATTGAAACTATTTCCGTGTTGAAAGACGCATCAGCAGCTATTTACGGTGCACAGTCTGCAGGCGGTGTTATACTGGTAACTACCAAGCGGGGTAAATCCGGAAAACCAAGTTTTAGTTTCAATACTAACTTTTCAAATCAATCCCCAACTATAAAAGTAAGATCTGCAAACGCTCTTGAATACATGAAAGTACTTAATGATAGAAGGGCATTGGAAGGCACACCGGCAGACTTTCCTGATGATTTTGTTAAGGCATTTACAGATGGAACACGAAGGGGTGAAGACTGGTGGAATGCACTGGTTGGTCCCCCAGCTACACAATCCAGGCAATCACTTACTATGAGTGGTGGCACTGAAAAGATAAGATATTTTACCTCTATAGGCACGGCTTCACAAGGTGGAATTCTTCGTGGAGATAACAAATCAAAACTCAGGCAATATAATGTTAGAGGTAATTTGGACGTATCAGTTACTAATAACTTTACAGTAGGTGTCGATCTTTCTGCGAGGGAAAAGTATACGCAAACTCCCCAGGGTGGCCCGGGTGGAGAGATTGGATACCTTGCATTTACCAGCCCGTTGCAGGAAGCTTACATTGGTGGCGATTATCGCTACCCCGGTGAAGGCTGGTCACAGTTAAATCCTGCGGCTCGCATTCTCAGCCCTGGGTATCGCAGATACAAAGCCGATGTTATTACGGGGACTGTAAGATTCAAATATGATATGCCATTTGTGAAAGGGCTTTCGTTAGATGGCTTTGCATCGATAAATAAAACTTTAAATTATGATAAAGCATTTAACTATACATGGTTTTACTACGAAAAAAATGCGGCCGGAGAAATTGTGAAAGTTCCTTCAAGATCCGTGGAAGATATAGGTTTGAGGGAAGATTTCACGCAAAGCCTGAGAACTACGGAAAATATAAAACTTTCTTATTCGACCCGCATTCATGAGGATCACAAAATTGATGTATTTGTGGCTTATGAGCAGAGCGAATATAAGGATAACTATTTCTGGGCACAACGCCTTGGGTTCGACTCGCCGCTAATTGACCAACTGTTTGCGGGCAGCACCGACCGGGCTAATGGTAGTAATAGTGGCGGTGCTTCTGAATCTGCAAGACAAAATTATTTCGGCCGGGCTTCCTACTCATTTAGAGATAAATACCTTTTAGGATTGAGCGCCAGGTACGATGGATCCAACATTTTTCCTAAAGAAAAACGCTTTGGATTTTTCCCCCAGGCATCAGCGGGCTGGGTAATCAGTAAAGAATCGTTCATGCCAGCAAACTTATTCAGCAATTTAAAAATAAGGGCTTCATGGGGCAGGTTGGGTAATGATAGGGTAGACCCTTTTCAATACATTGGCGCATATGGATATGCTCCTGGTTGGGTAGTGAATGGCGCAGATGCAAGGGGCATTGCGGCAACATCAACACCTAACCCTAACATTACATGGGAGGTTAGCGAGAAAACCGATTTAGGCCTTGAAGCCGGCTTTTTAGATAATAGCCTAACCTTTGAAGTGGATCTCTACAAGAGCAAGACGTCTAACATTCTTGGCCGCAGACAAGCATCAATTCCAGGGTATACAGGGCTCGTACTTCCTGATGAGAACATAGGAAAAATGGACAGCAAAGGAATAGAATTCCAGGCTGGATACAGGCAGCGCATAGGCAAGTTAAATTTTAACGTTAGCGGGAACCTGTCATACAACGAAAACAAAATTATTTATTTTGATGAGACACCCCAGGCAGAACCTTATCAAAAACTTGAAGGAAATCCAATTAATTCTATTTTAGTGTATAAAGCATTAGGAATTTACCGCACAGCAGAAGACCTAACTAAATATACCGGTTACCCGGGGGCCACTATCGGGGGATTAATCTTTGCAGATTTAAATAACGATGGTATTGTGGATGGAAATGATAGGTATAGGTATGGTGCCAGCGCATTTCCCAAAATGCAGTATGGGCTTACAGTAGGATTCGATTACCAAAGCTTTGACTTAACCATATTGCTCCAGGGGCAAAGCGGTGCCAAATTCCGTTTGAATAACGGATTTAATTCAGGTGCAGCTGGTAATGGGCTTGCGTACGTAGCTAAGAACAGTTTTTCTTTAGAAAATCCTAATGCAGTATTACCAGAGATTGCACCTAATGGTGTAGCAGCTTCTGATAACGATTTTTTCTATCACAGTGTAACCTGGTTACGGATGAAGTCACTTCAACTAGGGTATAATCTTCCGGCAAACTTAGTTAGGAAGGTTGGAATTTCCGGCTTGAGATTATATGTTTCAGGTGATAATTTATTCCTTCTGTATAACAATCTAAAAAAATATGGTAACGGGGATCCTGAATTTTTAAGCGGAAATGGTGGTACTTATCCAAATATGAAAACTTTAAATGCAGGTCTTAATCTTTCTTTCTAAATAAAAAATTATATGAAATATTTACTTCTAAATAAAATGCGCTGGAAACTGATTGCAGTGATCATCGTGGGCATTGTAGTCATCGTTGCCTCATGCAGTAAAGATATCCTCGATAAAAAGCCATTGGATTCTATATCGGAGGATGCTGTTTTTAACGATGCTGTATTTCTTCAAAACTATGTATATAATGTATACAACGGTATCAAGCCACCCTGGAGCCCGGGTACCGGTGGTTATGAAACATTGACTGATGTTGCAGTTGATCAGCCCGAAACACACGATCGGTCTGCTGGCATCCGTGAATACCTGCAGGGCCTTCTTTCTCCAGATAATATAACAGACCTTACGAATGTCTGGAACGACGAATATAGTTACATTAGAAAAGCGAATATTTTTTTTGAAAAAGTTCAGGGCTCCGCCATTGCCGGTAATGTGCTTGACCCAATGAGAGGAGAGGTCCACTTTTTACGTGCCTGGATGTACTTTGAACTTATGCGTACATTTGGAGGAGTACCCATTGTAACCAGCAGTTTCAAACTAAATGACAATAACTTTGACGTGCCTCGTAATACTTTCGATGAATGCGCAGCATTTGTATTAAGTGAATGCGATTCAGCATCTGCTGTATTTAGCGGATCCTCTTCTGCGCCCGGCAAAATAGATAAAAACACCGTTATGGGTTTAAAGGCCAGGGTATTATTATATCTGGCGAGCCCACTGAATAACCCTACCAACGACATGGCCAAATGGCAGGCCGCGGAAGTAGCAACAAAAGCGGTGATAGATGCAGGTTTTTCACTACATCCTACAACGGAAGACCTTTTTATAAAGCCCCTAAAAACTGATGAAATTATTTTTGGGAAGTCTTTTACTCCGGGAACACGCATACCTGATTGGGGATTCAATTACGACTATTGGCCCAGTGGTTTCGATGCAAGGCAACGTATTCAGCCAACCCAAACCTTTATTAATAAGTATCAACTTAAAAATGGAGAATACCCTTACATGGAGGATGGAATTACGGTAAATTCTGCATCTGGATATGACCCCCAACATCCCAATGAGAATAGGGATCCACGGTATTACGTTGACATCATTTACCCAGGCGCAGCCCCGGTAACCATAAACGATGGAGCAAAGAGTACAGTAAGAACTTATGAGTACTGGGAAGATGCAAATCCGAACCCAAATAATGACCCTCCATATGCGAACCCTAACAAAATAGATCCGATTAACGGGAAAGATCTTTTTGATTTTGGCAGGGATTCTAAAACTTATTGGGTAAAGGGTTTAACGCCATTTCATTGGAGGGTTCAAACGGGCTATACTTTTAAAAAGCTAACAGATTTTAAAGGGCCTCGTGCCAGCTTTGATTTCGATTACGCCCAGGTGATTGTTTTCATGAGGCTTGCAGAATTTTATTTAAACTACGCCGAAATTCAAATAGCATTGGGTAACGAAGCTTTGGCAAAGGAATACATCAACAAAGTAAGAAAAAGGCCTTCTGTAAATATGCCCGATATCACCAGCTCTGGTGCCGAATTAGTAAAAGATTATAGAAATGAAAGGGCGATAGAATTATTGTTGGAAGATTCGAGGTTCTTCGATCTTATGCGCTGGAAAGCTGCTCCTGGAAACGTAGATATTCCAATCCGTGGTTTAACAAGTGTTACAATGGATTGGACAGGCGCTCAAGCCGGAGACTTGTTGGGTAAATTGAC